>JBGPID010000191.1:0-6148 GCA_041484725.1 Geobacteraceae bacterium
CTTCGTCTGCGCGGTCATCCACACCTATTCCGTAGCCTACATGGCTGAAGATGAAAGTTACGTCCGTTTCTTCGCCCTGCTCAACCTGTTCGTCTTCGCCATGCTCGTGCTGGTGCTGGCCGAGAACCTGCCGCTCCTCTATCTGGGATGGGAAGGGGTCGGCTTCTGCTCCTATGCCCTGATCGGCTTCTGGTACCGGGAAGAAAAAAACGCCACCGCCGGCAGAAAGGCCTTCATCGTCACGCGGATCGGCGACACCGCGTTCGGCATCGCCATTGTCTGGATGTTTCAGCTCTTCAACACCGTTTCCATCACCGGAATCAACGGCATGGGCGCCATGCTCCCGATGGGGACAATAACCGGGATCGGCCTCCTCCTCCTGATCGGGGCAATGGGAAAATCGGCCCAGATGCCGCTCATGGTCTGGCTCCCCGACGCCATGGCCGGCCCCACACCGGTCTCCGCCCTGATCCATGCAGCCACCATGGTAACCGCCGGGGTTTACCTCCTCGCCCGGATGTTCCCCCTGATCGGGTCATCAACCATTGCCATGGCCGCCATCGCCCTGACCGGCGGCTTGACCGCTTTCTACGCCGCCACCTGCGCCCTGGCCCAGCGCGACCTGAAGCGGGCCCTGGCCTATTCCACCATCAGCCAGATCGGCTACATGATGCTCGGGGTGGGCGCCGGCGCCATCACCGCCGCCACTTTTCATCTCCTGGTTCATGCCTTCTTCAAGGCCCTCCTCTTCCTCGGAGCGGGGTGCGTGATTACCGCCATGCACCATGAGCAGGACATCTTTAAAATGGGGGGGCTTAAGGAAAGGATACCCCTCACCTTCTGGCCTTTCCTGGCAGGGGGTGCCTGTCTTGCCGGGCTGCCCCTGACCGGCGGTTTTTTCAGCAAGGACTCGATCCTGGCGGCTGTCTGGCTCAAGGGGGGGACCCTCTACGGAGGCCTTTACCTCCTCGGATTGTTGACCGCCTTCCTCACCTCCATCTACACCTTCCGGATGATCTACCTGGTTTTCGGCGGTGACGACGCATCCGGGAAACATTGCGATTCCGCCCACGCCTGCAAGGTCCCCAGGACGATGGAAATGGCGCTGCTCCCCCTCGCCCTGCTGGGGCTTTTCGGCGGGCTTATCAATCTGCCGTCATATCTTGGGGCCGGCTGGCTCGGCGGGCTTTTCTCGGCACTAACCGGAGGGAAGGAAGCGGAAGCATCCCACTCCCTCGAACTCGGCATGCAGGCCGTTGCCGGTGTTGTTGCCTTGGCCGGCCTGGGGATCGCCCATTTCCGTTATGGCGCCGCCCACCGGCAAGAGCGTATCGCTGCCGCCAATGGTCCGGCATCGGCTTGGGTGGAATTTTTCCTCAATGGCTGGCGCTTCGATGATCTCTACCGCTTCCTTTTCATCCGTCCCTATGAGGCGCTCGCCCGCTTCTTCTGGCAGCAGGTGGACGAAGGGGTGATCGATGACTCCCTCGACCGGCTGGCCGCTTTCCTCGGCAGGTCGGGCGAAGGGCTCGGCAGCTGGACCAGCGGCAGGGTCTCGGTCTACATCGTCAGTTTCGCCGCCGGGGCGGCGGTGTTGATGGCATATCTGGCATGGGTAATCGCCTAGCGGCGGTACTCCAACAGGAATTTACCAATGTTTGACGGATACCCTCTACTCTCTGTTCTCATTTTTCTCCCCCTCGCCGGATCCCTCCTTCTTATCCCGGTCTGGAAAAGGGAGAACTATGCCAGGCCGATCGCCCTCGCTATTGCCCTCGTGGAACTGGCCCTGACCGGCTGGGTCTACAGAACGGCAGATGCCGTATTCATCGGGAGTTCAAGCCTGGCCGGCTTCTTTCTCTCTGAAGACGCAGCCTGGATCTCCCGCTTCGGCATCCGTTACACCCTGGGAATGGATGGTATCAGCCTCCTCCTTAGCCTCTTGACCTCATTCATCATCGTGATCGCCATGGTCGTTTCATGGCGCGGGGTGAATAAGCGGGGAACGCTCCACTACCTCCTCATCCTGCTGATGGAGACCGGTATCATGGGGGTCTTTCTCAGCCTCGATCTCTTCCTCTTCTACCTCTTCTGGGAGGTGATGCTGATCCCGATGTTCTTTCTGATCGGGATCTGGGGAGACGGCCGGCGCATCTACTCAACGGTGAAGTTCTTCCTCTATACCCTGGTCGGCTCGCTCCTCATGCTCCTGGCAATAATCGGCCTCTACCTGATCCACGGCAGTCAGAGCGGTGTCTACACCTTTGCCCTGGCCGGACTGCTGCATACGGGACTCTCCCCTGTTGCCGGCTGCTGGCTGTTTGCCGCCTTTCTTCTCGCTTTTGCCATCAAGGTGCCGGTTTTCCCCCTCCACACCTGGCTCCCCGACGCCTACACCGACTCGTCGACCACCGGCACCCTGATAATGGCCGCGCTGATGGCCAAGACGGGCGCCTACGGGCTGATCCGCTTTGCCTATCCCCTCTTCCCTGCGGCAGCCGCACGGTTTACCCCCGCTCTTCTGATCCTGGCCGTTGTCGGCATCCTGTACGGTTCGTGGGTCGCCTATGCGCAAAAGGACATGAAACGGCTGATTGCTTATTCCAGCTTTGGCCACATGGGATTCATCGTTCTGGGAATCGCCGCATGGACTCCGGTTGCGTTGTCCGGCGCTGTTCTGCAGATGGTCAATCACGGCATTACCACCGGCGCCCTGTTCGCCATGATCGGGATGCTCGGCGAGCGGACCGCTACCAGGGATAGCGGGGCATTCGGCGGGCTTTGGGGAAAGATTCCGCTCTTCTCGTTCTTCTTTCTCCTGTTCAGCATGGCCTCTGCCGGGCTGCCGGGGCTCAACAACTTCACCGGCGAGTTCCTGATCCTCATCGGCTCGTTCCGGGTCGCTCCACTGCCGGTGGTCCTGGCCTATCTCGGCATCATCCTGCCGCTCATCTATACGGTGCGGCTGGTTCAGGATCTGCTTTTCGGCGAGGAGAGGCATAGCGGGCCATTGGCCGACCTTTCTCGGCGTGAAGTGGCTGTCCTGGCTGTATTGGCATGCTTCGTCATATATCTGGGGGTGCACCCGACGCCGGTTCTGGAACTGGTAAAAACCCCGGTGGCGCTCCTGACCGGCATCCACTGAAAGCCGAAAGCCTCACCACAGAGGACACAGAGGAACATTGAGGAAAAGCTGTTTATCCACGAAGCTTGGTGGATAAATACCGGTTTTAGTTTTATTGTTTAAAGAGGCCCAAGAATGACCATTTCCGTTATCTGGACACTAATGCCATTACTGATAATCGCCTGCGGCGCGTTGCTGGTGCTTCTTTCCGGCGCCATTCTGCCGGGCCGTTACGCAACGTTTGTCGGCGTAGTGGTCGCACTAGGCGCAGGGTTCTGGGCGCTTCAGTCGCCGCCCGGCGCCACGCCGACCATGGGAATGGCGCTTGCTCCCATTGCCCGCTTTCTGATTCCACTTTTCTCCCTCACTGCCGCCTGCACGCTCCTCCTCTCCCACGATTTCAACAACCGGGAAGGGCTGGGCGGTGAGGAATACCCGGCCACCGTCCTTTTTGCCCTGTTCGGCATGACGGTACTGGTATGCGCGGTCAACCTCCTCACCCTGTTTCTCGGCCTGGAGTCTCTCAGCTTCGCGTTCTATATCCTTGTCGCCTATGACCGGAACCGCAACATATCGTCCGAGGCGGGCTTAAAGTACCTTCTGCTCGGCTCCATCGCCGCCGCCTTCATGGCCTTCGGCATCGCTCTCATCTATGCCGGCTGCGGGACCCTTGATATTGGGCCGGCTATGTCCGCCCCCCTTGCCTTGGGGGGGGGAGCCAACCCCCTCATCATGGCCGGCTGGGGAATGCTCCTGATCGGCCTGGCCTTCAAGGTTTCCCTGGTGCCGATGCATCTCTGGACCCCGGATGTCTATCAGGGGGGGCCGACACCGGTCATAGCATTTCTTGCCACAGCTTCGAAAGGGGCGGGCCTGGCCGCTTTCCTCCTTCTTCTGCGCGGTGTCCCGGGGCTCGCTTTCCTCCACACGCCGCTCCAGTACCTCTGTTTTCTCTCCATGACGGTCGGCAATCTGGCGGCGCTGCGGCAGAAAAACCTGAAAAGAATGCTCGCTTACTCCTCCATAGCCCAGATGGGATATGTCACCCTGGCGCTCCTCACGGTAAGCGCCGATGGATTTGCCGCCGTTACCCTCTACATTGTCGTCTACACGGCCATGAACCTGGCGGCGTTCGGCGCCATCGCCTCCCTCGCCGGAAAGGGCCTGCGCATGGAAGAGGTCGCGGATTACCGGGGGATAGGCTACAGGCGGCCGTTCCAGGGGGGGATACTGGCGCTGGCCATGCTGGCGCTGGCCGGGATACCGCCGACCGCCGGCTTTGTCGGCAAGTTCTTCATCTTTTATGCCGCCATCCGCGGCAACGAACTGCCCCTGGCGATTTTCGGCATACTCACCGCCGCTGTCTCGGTTTATTACTACCTGCGGGTAGTGGTCAACCTCTACATGCAACCGGCAGAAGGCCATGCAGATCCCCATCCCGCCTCACCACCGGAGATTGTCGTCCTCGGCATCGCCGGCGTGGCCATCCTCGTCCTCGGCGTCTGGCCGCAACCGCTCCTGGAAGTGATTGATAAGGTGCTGCGGTGATTTCAGGTGTTAAGACTGACCGGGCCGCAGCAGCCAGTGCTGCTTCCCGGCCGACGTAGCCAGGGCTACTATGGCGGAGTTTGCTGGCGGAGGAGGCAGGCTGAAGACTGTTAGGGAAATAAAGCCTTCAATCTTCAGTCTTCTGCTTTTTGCCTATAACTTTTAACCTTCAGCCTTCAGTCTTCAGTCTGCTTCTTTCACCCTTACTCTTCACCCTTCTGATTTCTTTTCGTCATTCATACTTCATATTTACTGATAGGCAGTCCATGTTTTCTTTTTGACAGCCTAGTATCATTGTAGTATCATCTAATCATGCCACCCAAGATACGTAAACTTATTAACCTTCTGAAGAAATCGGGTTTTATTGATCGAGGAGGGAAAGGGAGTCACCGAAATTTCACCCACCCGAATTGCACCATGCCGGTCACCTTATCGGGCAACCCCGGCGATGACGCAAAGCCGTACCAGGAAAGACAGGTTCAAGCGGCCATTGAGGAGAGCAGGAAATGAAGCAGAGTGATAAGTATCTGAAGATTGTCGAATGGTCCGAGGAAGACGGATGTTATGTGGGGAGCTGTCCGGGGCTCATCTATGGAGGGGTCCATGGAGATGATGAAACAAAAGTCTACAAGGAGTTGTGCCAGGTTGTCGCGGAAGCTATCGAACTGTATGAATCGGACGAAAAGCCTCTGCCTCCACCCACCGCCAACAAAAAATATTCAGGGCGCTTTGTCTTGCGGGTCGGGAAGGATTTGCACCGCGAGGTGGCAATCCGGGCATTGCGCTCCGGCGAAAGCCTGAACAGCTATTGTCAAAAGATACTGAAGAAAGCTGTTGGATATAAATAAGGATGAAGAATGAAAAGGGCAGCTAAGGACGCTGTTAGCTATTTATTTAAATATTTAGATAGCAGTGTCCTCTCGCTCCTCCCTATTTTATATCAAGCAGTTCAACCTCGAAGATGAGGGTTGCATTCGGTGGCACATCCTGGCCTGCACCACGGGTGCCGTAGGCCAGTTCAGGCGGGCAGACAAGCCGGGCTTTGCCGCCGACCTTCATCATCTGGACCCCTTCGGTCCAGCAGGGGATTACCCCGGAGAGCGGAAACTTTATGGACTGATTACGTTTGTAGGAGCTGTCGAACTCCTTACCGTTCGTAAGGGTGCCACGATAGTTGACTTCGACAGTGCTGGAGGCACTCGGCGATTTGCCGCGGCCGTTCTTGATAGATCTGTAAACCATGCCGGATGCGGTCTTCACCGCCCCTTTTTCCTTGGCGGCCTTGTCGATGGCATCATTGGCTGCGGCAAAGGCCGGAACTGTAAGAGTCGTGGCAATAGCTGCTATGATCAGTCGCTTCATCTCTGCTCCTAACTATGATGGGGATTTGGATGCAACGGACGGCATCGTACCATAAGAATCCAGCCGGCGTCAATGTAGATTCCCTTGTAAGAGGGCTCCGGTGCCAGAACAAAC
>JBGPID010000192.1:0-6132 GCA_041484725.1 Geobacteraceae bacterium
CCTCGCTCATCATGATCGCCAAGGGGAACCGCAGCCAACAGGTCACTGACGCGTGCAAGAAGTACGGCGGCTTCTATCTCGGTTCCATCGGCGGCCCGGCAGCGCTTCTGGCATCCGAAAACATCAGGAAGGTCGAGTGTCTCGACTTCCCGGAGCTGGGGATGGAGGCTGTCTGGCGGATAGAGGTAGTTGACTTCCCGGCGTTTATACTGGTCGACGACAAGGGGAATGACTTTTTCCAACAGTTGGGATGCTGATCATATATCTGGCATCCATCCGGAGATTCCGCATGGAAACTACCTGATCGTCGCTGAGAAATAATTGCAGGCGGCTTTACATCGGCAGTTTTTGCAGTATATTTTTTATAAATCTATAAACATCGGGAGGTACAATATGGACGAGAATAACAATAATGCAATGGTAGGTGCCCTCATGCTGGTGGCGGGAGGGATCATCGGCGCGGGAGTTGCCCTTTTGTTTGCCCCCCAAACCGGGAAAAAAACCCGCAGAGACATAGTCCGCATTGCCAAAAAAACTAAACATAAGGCGGAAGAGGTGGTGGATAATTTTACCGACACTATTTCCGACCTGGTCGATGCGGTGGGTGAAAAGGCCGGTGAAATCCTTGACCAGGGAAAGGACCTGGCCTATGATGCCAAGAAAGAGGTGCTGAGGGCTATCGAGGATGGGCAGGCGAAACTGGAAAAACAGCGGACCAAGCTGGCGAAACTGATCGCCTGATGTGAGACGGTCCGTCTGGAAAGAAAAAGGGGGCTTGATTGCCCCCTTTCTGTTATCTTCGGCCTTGATCACCATTGGGGTTACCGGTTTGAAGCAAACCCCAATATTGAAAAACAGTAACAGAGCCATGGACGAATATAATTTCGCAACGGTCTGGACTCTGGACGCCCCGATCGAGGTTGTCTGGGATGCGCTCGTGGCAAGTGAGCGGTGGCCGGAGTGGTGGCCATACCTGGATAAAGTGGTGGAATTGGCCGGGGGTGACTCTGATGGCATAGGCGCAATTCGCCATTTCACATGGCACGGTTCTCTTCCCTACACCCTTGCATTTGAAATAATGGTAACAAAGATTGAACGACCGGTGCATATCGAAGGTGTAACAAGCGGAGACCTCGAAGGTATTGGTCGCTGGACCCTCGCGAAAATGGGGGAACATTCGACCCGTGTTCAGTATGACTGGAACGTGAGGACAATCAGGCCCTGGATGAAGATGATAGCGCCTCTGGCAAGATGGTTTTTTGTATGGAATCACAATAGGGTGATGATGGCGGGCGGGGAAGGGCTTGCCGGCTACCTCCGCTGTCGCGGTTGAATCAGTTGCGATTCGCCGGGCCGTCACTTGGCGCTTTCCAGGAAGATATCGCCATAGTAAGCAGTTGCCTCGTCCCGGGTGTCGTCGGTGTCGGTCATGATCGCCACCGCGCCGAGCTTTGGCGGCTCTTCCCCGAACAGTTTCCGGTAATCCTCGTAGATATTCCGCTCTTCTTTGACCCATTGTCCGGCCTTCTCATCTCCCGATTCGACCGCGACGATTAAAGCCTTGGATGTGTAGGGGCTGGGGACAGAACTCCCTTTTGGAAGCCTTGAGGCCCACACATAGTTGATGGCCCTGGTCTGCCAGAAAAATGTCCTTGGAAATACCACATAGACCCGGGCGGCGAAATCGTCGCCGCTTTTGCGCGTCACGTCTTCCCCCTTCAGGGCATGCTCCACCTTCCATGACCAGCGAAGGACCGGATATTCCTTCGGATCGAGTTTGACTTTCTTGAGCAGCCCGGACGCTCCCTTTTCGCTGTGGGCCTTGAGCACGCTCTTGTCGTTTTCCTTGACCAGGGTGTAGGTGGTTTTACCCTTGAATATCTTGTCCGACCACCCTGTCAGGTTACCCGAGCTGAATTCTCCCAGGACCAGTTCGGCTGCTGTACATTGTATCGCCCCTAGGAGCAGGGTAGCCAGAATCAGGCCAATTGCCGGGATTTTCATTCATATCTCCCATGGCCTCCTGCAAAAGAATAAAAGTGCCCCTTTCCCTCAGGGAGAGGAGAAATGAGATTTGCAGGAAACCCTTCATTGAAAATAATACGAGCAATGGATTTATTAGGCCCGGACTTTTATGAATATATCATCCGGACAAAAAAGCGCAAGCTTTCCACGGCAGCGGCTAAGGTCGAAAAACTGCCGGGATTAATATTGGTAAATTTTTATTACTGTTGTTGACAATGTAACCTTAAATTAGATATATTAATTGAAGATTTGGATATCGCTTTTTGGTCAAGAGAAAACCGGAGTGATCCGGCGATGCAGAGCTGCAGGTCCCTGGAAAGGATAGCCGGGTTGCCGGATAGCGTGTTTCTTCCTGTTTGATTTTGTACTTTGACTATTATCTATAAAAGCGCCCATTTTCGACCGAAAGTGGGCGTTTTATTTCGCCAAGACGTAGTGCTGGAGGTAGCAACTATAGATGAGAGATTACCGACTTTCCGACCTCCTTGATATGACCATAGTCCAAAAACTTGCCGATGCCAACTTCCATGCCGGCGGTTTGCCGATCTGCATCATCGATGCCGTTGATGAATCGATCCTTGTTCATGCGGGTTGGCAGGATGTCTGCGCAAAGTTTCACCGCGCCTTTCCGCTTTCGGCGCAGCGTTGCCGTGAAAGCGCCTGTACCGTACTGAACGACTTCATCGAGGGAGAATTCAGCCGTTTTAAATGCAAAAACGGGCTCTGGCACTTTGGCATACCCATCGTCGTTTCCGGAAGACATCTGGCAACGCTCTTCCTGTCCCAGTTTTTCTTTGAGGAAGATGTCCCTGTGCGGGAACTGTTTATTCGTCAGGCGCAGGAGTTCGGTTATGATCTCGGGAGCTATCTTGCGGCGCTTGATCGGTTGCCGGTTTTCAGCGACGGGAAGGTCAACTATATCCTTGACTACGACAAGGCGCTCGTCCGTTTTATCTCGGATCTGGCGGAACAGTCACTCCGCTTAAACGAGAATGCTGACGAGCGGAACAAGTTGCAGGAAGAGCAGCAAAGTGCCATTGACGAACTGGAAATGCGGGTCCGGGAACGAATCGCCGATCTCGAGGATGCCAATGAATTGCTGACGGCCGAGATCGCGGAGCGCAAGCGCTTTGAAGAAAAACTGCGGGAGCAGTATCACTTCCTGGAGGTGCTTATCAATGCGATACCGAGTCCGGTCTTCTATAAAGACGCAAAGGGAATTTATCAGGGATGCAACAGGGCATTCGAGCAATACATGGGACGAAGCAGGGGGGAGATAATCGGCAAGTCGGATTATGACATGGCGCCTCGGGAGTTGGCCGACAAATATCATGCAATGGACCAGGCCCTGTTCAATAATACGGGAATAGAAGATCATGAGACTTACTTTGTAGATGCCGATGGCAAGGCGCACAACGTTATTATCATCAAGGCCGCTTACCATAAGACCGAGGGTACGATTGGCGGTGTCATAGGCATTATGCTCGACGTCACCGACAGACGGAAACTTGAGGAAGAACAGCTCAAGATGGAGAAACTGGAATCGCTTGGAGTCCTTGCAGGAGGAATCGCCCATGACTTCAACAATATCCTCACGGGTATTCTGGGCAATATCTCGCTGGCCCGCGTATTTCTGGATCCGTCACACAAATCACACACGCAGTTGGAGAAGGCGGAAAAGGCATCGCAGCGGGCCGCCGAGCTTGCCCACCAGCTACTGACATTTGCCAAGGGGGGGGTCCCGATCAAAAAAACGGTTAAACTGCGGGATATCGTGAATGAATCCGTTTCATTTATCCTGCGCGGATCAAACGTACATGGAGTCGTCGATGTTCCCGATTCACTCCATGCCGTCGAGGCGGATGAAGGGCAGATAAGCCAGGCGTTCGGCAACATCATCCTGAATGCCGTTCAGGCAATGCCGTCTGGCGGCAACCTGAATATTCACGCCGAAAATATCACGTTGGCCGACAAGAACGGGTTGTCGCTTAAGCCAGGGGAATACGTCAAAATCTTGTTTACGGACAAAGGATGCGGCATACCATACGGGAACCGGAAGAAGATATTCGACCCCTATTTCACCACTAAATCGGGAGGGACCGGACTCGGCCTCTCCTCGACCTATTCCATCATCAAGAGGCATGACGGAAACATTGATCTCTACTCGGTGGTCGGCTCGGGCACAACCTTCACCTGCTACCTTCCATCGACAGGTGAGACTTTCTCAGAGCAAATTGCCGACAAGGAGACTTTTGCAGTCGGCGATCCAATGGGAGGATCGATACTTGTGATGGATGATGAAGAGATGATTCGGGATATTGCCAGGGAAATCCTGGAATATCTTGGTTATCAGGCAACGACCTGTGCCACCGGAGAGGAAGCTGTAGCGCTTTATAAAGCCGCCAGGGAGTCGGGTACGCCGTTTCTGGCCGTCATCATGGACCTGACCATACAGGGGGGGATGGGGGGCAAGGAAGCCGCGCAACATATTCTTGCTATCGACCCTGCCGCCCGCCTGATTGTTTCAAGCGGCTATTCGGTCGATCCGGTCATGGCGGAATACGGAAATTATGGTTTCAGCGGCGCTGTGGTAAAACCATATGAGGCAATGGAAATAGCCCAAGTGTTGAGTGCGGTCGCAAAAAAATAGTCCCCAACGTAATAGATTCAGGTTCAGGATCAGGTTCAGGATCAGAAACTAAATTCAAAACCCGAACCTGAACCTGATTTTCAACCCTATCCTGAACCTCAGCCTGAACCTGATCCTGATCCTTACCTAGATCCTCACCTTATCCTCGACCTGATTCTCACCTGAACCTCAACCTCAAGCTGAACCTGAATCCAACGGTCTATAGCAGAAAACCATCTGTAAAATGTGCATATTTCCCCGCCTTTTTGCAATAAATCAGCGGGGGGGGGTGTTGCAGTTTTGATTATTAGTGGTAACTTGGAATAGACATTAAAAATTTGGGACGCATTATCTCGTTATTTTGACTTTTTCCCCTGCTGCAAACCTGCTCCTGCAAACCACCCCCATCGCCTCTTCAGGGTGAATGCATTGCGATCCAAGTTAAGGTGTCCATTCTCTTTGAATGTTCAGCCGCCGTGTGCTCATTTTGATCACAACCAGCCATGAAACAGCTTGTTGCCGATAGCTGGTGCAAATTGCCGACATAACTTCATGGTTATGGATCAACAAATGTCTTTGACATATATCCTGGCATTTTCCATCGGTATCCAGATCTCTGCCGCGATCATGGCTTTCAGGCTGATCGGTATCACGGGCAGGCGGATGGCATGGATCTTTATTTCCATGGCACTGGCGCTTATGGCCGTGCGGCGCGTCATACCGCTTTATCATCTGCTGTCAGGTAATATACCAATCTCGCCAGACCCCTTGAACGAATTCATCGGCCTTATACTCTCGTTGCTGATGGTAGTCGGCATAGCGCTGATAGGCCCGATCTTCATCGAGCGTAAAAGCGCCGATGAGTCACTCAAGGAAAGCGAAGAGAAGATGCGGCTTTTGACCGAAACGGCTGCCGATCCCATCGTGATGATTGATGATGAAGGTGCGATCGCATACTGGAACCCGGCTGCGGAAAGGGTCTTCGGTTATGAAGCCCGGGAAGTCATGGGGAAATCGCTGCACCTTCTCCTTGCGCCCGAACGCTACCATGACGCCTATCTGGAGGGATTTGCGCGGTATCGCGAAACAGGTTGCGGACCGGCTATCGGCAAGACTCTGGAGATGGGGGGAGTGAGAAAAGACGGAACGGAAATCCCGGTCGAGGTTTCGTTCGCCACTATGCTTCTCAAGGAAAAGAGGCACGCAATCGGGATAATAAGGGATATCAGCGAACGGAAAAAGTTAGAGGAAGAACGGGTAAAAATCGAAGAGCAACTGCGCCAGGCGCAGAAGATGGAGGCCGTGGGCCAACTGGCGGGGGGGATCGCCCATGATTTCAACAATATCCTCACGGCGATTATCGGCTTCAGCACCCTCATGAAGATGAAATTGGCGGATGACGACCCATTGCATATGGAGATAGACCAGATCCTTGCCTCGTCGGACAGAGCGGCTAATCTGACGCGGAGCATGCTTGC
>JBGPID010000193.1:0-6079 GCA_041484725.1 Geobacteraceae bacterium
ATCGAGTTCATTCACACAGCCACCCTTCTTCACGACGATGTGGTCGACAATGCCAACCTGCGCCGGGGACTGGCCTCCGCCAACACCCTGTGGGGGAACGAGGCTTCTGTGCTGGTGGGGGATTTTCTTTACTGCAAGTCTTTTGCCCTGATGGTGGCGGACGGCGACCTGAATATCCTGAAACTTTTCGCCAAGGCCACCACCGTCCTCGCCGAGGGAGAGGTGATGCAGTTGATCTACACGAGGAATCCGGACATCACCGGGGAACAGTATCTTGATGTGGTGAAGAGCAAGACCGCCATCCTTCTTTCCGCGGCATGCCAGGCCGGGGCAATCCTCGGTGCGACCTCTGCCGGGCACGAGGCCGCCATGCGGGAGTTCGGCATGGAACTGGGGATCGCCTTCCAGATGGTGGACGACAGCCTCGATTACAGTGCAAGCGAGGAACAGTTCGGCAAGAGCATCGGCCATGACCTGGAAGAGGGGAAGATAACCCTGCCGCTGATCCACACCATGAAAAAGTGTACGGATAAAGAAAGAAGGCAGATTGCCGACATTGTAAAAAAAGAGCTTATTGACAAAGATGATTTCAAGACGGTATTTGCTCTCGTCGGGAAATACGGCGGCATTGACCATACGTTGGAGATGGCAAGACAATACAGCGAACGTTCCAAGAAGTGCCTTGATATTTTCGAGGATTCGCCGTACAAGGCAGCGCTGCTCGAACTGGCCGACTTCATAGTGACACGCGCCAAATAGCTGCCCTTTCCGTTAAAACACCGCATGTCATGCATGTCGTTCCGCATAAATCCAACAGCCGTTTCAATTTAACCTTTGGTGTGATTATTGCTAGCCTACCATTGATTGTGTGTCATGCATGCACATCGATCAAGGAGAGCTGAGATGCCTGAAGAAACCCTGGTTCACGAATCGGACATAGAGCTTCATGGTGACCATTATAAGATCATGGTTTTCTGCCGGGCTGACGGTCGTCATTTTGCAAAAACCCGCTTCGGTGAGGACGACATCATCATCAATGACGGACCATCTCTTGCTGAGGCCCTTGCCAAGCATGAAAAGCTCCTCCCTCTGGCCATAAGAAGCCGTCAGGTCATGAAGGAGTTCAGAGGTTACCCAAAAAGAGGTAAAAGGTCACTTCCGTAGTCGGATGCATCCTTCGGAACCTTTCCCACTTTGTAACCCGCGCCTTTGTTCCAGCCAAAAATATCCTTGCATTCCATCCCTTCCCGGATTTAAAGTGTATTCATGAAGAGATCGAATCTGTTGCGTGTGGCGCTTTTGTCCCTGTCCATCATCGGGATAAGCCTGCTTCATTATCTGACCCCCCTCCATCTGCCGATACTCCACGACATCTTCCAGCGTCTATATTACATCCCCATTATTTTCGCCGCATTCTGGTTCGGGATGCGGGGAGGAGTGGCGACTTCCATAATTGTCAGCATCATGTATGCACCTCATCTTCTGTTCCAGTGGGGGCTGCATCCCACATTGGAATTGGAGAAGTTTCTGGAGATTTTACTCTACAATGTCGTCGGTGGAATTACCGGTTATCTCTCGCAACGGGAAGAGGAACGCCGCGCCCAGTTGCAACTGACCGCCTTGGGGCTGGAGGAGTCGTATAAGAAGCTGCAGAGCCAGACCGATCTTATCATCGGGATCGAAGAGCAGTTACGGCGGGCCGAACGGTTGTCGGCCCTAGGCGAGCTTTCGGCGGTGCTGGCCCACGAGATCAGGAACCCTCTCGGCTCCATTCGCGGGACCGCCGAGATCCTGCGCGATGACTTCTCTGTCAATGACAGGAAATACGAGTTTCTGGAGATACTCATCAAAGAGACCGATCGCCTCAACCGGGTAGTGGAAGATTTCCTCGGCCTTGCCCGGCCGCTCCAGGTGGAGCGTGAAACCTGCGATCTGGTGGCGGAACTTCAGGATATTGTCTCGCTGGTTTCCGGTGAAGCGGATAATCGCGGGGTTCGGCTGGAATTTACGGCCGAGGCTCTCCCCCCGGTGCGTGGCGACCGGGAAAAACTGCGGCAGGTATTTCTCAACCTGATCCTGAACGGGGTGCAGGCTACCGGACGGGGAGGGCGCGTGACGATAACCGCCTTTCAGCGCAGCAGCGGGGAAGGGGCGCCCGCCGGGGTGGAACTTATCTTTGCCGATAGCGGCGAAGGGATTGACCCGGCGCTGTTGTCACGCATATTCGAGCCGTTTTTCACCACCAAATCCGGAGGCACCGGCCTGGGTCTGGCCATTACCCACAAGATCATTGAAAGCCATGGCGGGAGCATCGAGGTGGAGAGTGCACCGGGGAAGGGGACGCGGTTTCGCGTCCAACTGCCGGTATGAATGCGCTGTGCAATTCCGGGTTGAAGGTAACATATTCAACCCGAAAAAACTTAGGCCAAAAACTTGAAACATGCATAAGAAACCCTATACTTTCAAATTGAACCCTGAACATGAACCCTGAAACTGAGCATATGCACAAAATCCTGATCATTGATGACGACACCTCGCTTCGCCGGGTTCTGGAGTACACCCTCCAGGAAGCGGGGTACGAGCTCTTCACCGCAGCGGACGGCGCGGCGGGACTATCCCTGTTCGATGAGCACCAGCCGGAGCTGGTGATCACCGACCTGAAAATGGAGGGGATGAGCGGTTTCCAGGTGCTGGCGGCGGTCAAGGCGCGTGCGCCGCAGACCCCGGTCATCGTCATTACCGCCTTCGGTGCCGTGACGACTGCCGTCGAGGCGATGAAGCTCGGGGCCTATGACTATATCACCAAGCCGTTCGACCGGGACGAGCTCAGGCTGGTGGTGAAGAAGGCGCTGGAGATGCGGGGGCTTTCGGAGGAGAACCGGCGTCTCAAAGAAGAGCTTAGCGGGCGGGACGAATTTCGCAACATCATCGCGATTTCCCGTGAAATGGAGCAGGTTTTTCATGTTGTGGGGAGGGTGGCCGACACCGAGGCGACCGTGCTGATCACCGGCGAATCGGGGACCGGTAAGGAACTGGTGGCGAGGGCGATCCATTCCCTGAGTTCCCGCCGCGCCGCGCCATTTGTGGCGATAAACTGCGCGGCCATCCCCAGGGACCTCCTGGAGTCGGAACTGTTCGGCCATGTAAAGGGGGCGTTCACCGGCGCTGTCCGGGACAAGCCGGGCAAGTTCCAGTTGGCCGACGGTGGGACCCTGTTTCTCGACGAAGTGGGGGAACTTCCCATAGAGCTGCAACCAAAGCTGTTGCGTGCCCTGCAGGAAAGAACCGTTGAGCCGGTAGGTGGGGCTGACCCGATAAAGATTGACGTCAGGGTCATAGCGGCGACCAACAGCGACATGGAGAAGGCTATTGCTGAGAATCATTTCCGGGAGGACCTTTATTACCGCCTCGCGGTAATCCCGATTCACCTTCCTCCCCTGCGCGAGAGAAGGGTGGATATCCCGCTCCTGCTCAGGCATTTTATTGCCAAGCACGGCGGCCAGACGGTCAGGTTTGCCGCGGAAACCGTTGAGGTCCTGCAGCGTTATCCCTGGCCGGGCAACGTCAGAGAACTGGAAAACACCGTGGAGCGGCTGCTCATCATGCGCAACAGCGACGTCATCGAGCCGGCTGATCTGCCGGACAAGATCCGCGGCAAGACAACTACCGCGTCTGCCGTGATCAACCTTCCCCCTGAAGGGTATTCTCTGGAGCAGCTGGAACGGGAGATCGTCACTCAAGCGCTGGAGAGAAACGACTGGAACCAGACCGCGGCGGCCCGCTTCCTGCGGATACCACGCCATACCCTCATCTACCGGATGGAAAAATATCAAATTACGGAGAAGGAGTGGAAAAGATGAAGCGACTTGTCACTATTTTCCTGCTGTTATCTTTCATCGCGGTGGCCGCCTGTTCCCGCAAAGAAGCGCCACAGCCCGCCATGGAAGGGAAGCCGGCGCCCGATTTCACTCTACCTGATCTTGACGGCCAAAAGACGCGGCTTTCCGATCTGAAGGGGAAGGTGGTGCTCGTCAACTTCTGGGCGACCTGGTGCCCTCCCTGCCGTGAGGAGGTGCCGTCAATGGCTGTTCTTAACCGGCTCATGGCCGGCAAACCGTTCCGGATGCTGGCGATCTCCATCGATCAAGGGGGGAAGGGAGCGGTCGAGGCCTTTTTCAGGAATGCCGGTACTGCCCTGCCGACGCTCCTCGATGTAGATGGGACCGCCAGCAGGCTGTACGGAACCACTGGCGTACCGGAAACCTTTGTCATCGACCGGAAAGGTGTTATAATAAAGAAAGTTATCGGCGCCTTGAACTGGAGCGACCCCGAGGTCGTGCGGTTTCTTAATGAGGCCATGCAGTGAGGGACAATCATGGAATCTAGCAGCATCACAATCATCGGCGCTTTCATCGCGGGGCTTCTCTCGTTCCTCTCCCCCTGCGTTCTCCCCCTGATTCCGTCCTATGTCACCTATATCACCGGCCTCTCATTTGCCGACCTGCAGGCCGAACACCCTACCCACAAGGTTCGCCGGCAGATCATAATCCACTCACTCCTCTTCATCGCCGGGTTCACCTGCGTCTTCATCCTCCTCGGCGCTTCGGCCACCTATGTCGGCGGTTTTCTCCATGAACACATGAAGGCCATGCGGCGGGTCGGAGGGGTCCTGATCATCCTGTTCGGGGTACATCTTTCCGGCCTCGTACCCGTCCGCTTCCTTCTCGGCGAAAAGCGGGTGACCATCCACAGGAAGCCCGCCGGCTACGCAGGGAGCTTCCTGGTCGGTGTTGCCTTTTCCGCCGGCTGGACCCCCTGCATAGGTCCGATCCTCGCCTCCATCCTGGCGGTCGCAGCCATCGAGCAAACCGTCTTGCGCGGCATCATGTTGCTCCTTGCCTACTCGATGGGGCTTGCCATCCCCTTTTTCCTGGCGGCCCTGGCCATGCATCAGTTTCTGGTCGTTTTCAACCGCTTCAAGAAGTATATCCGTCTCTTCGAGATCATTACCGGCGTATTTCTCGTTATCGTCGGGATAATGGTCTACGGCAACTTCCTGACACGGTTCAGCCGTTACATACCGAGCATATTCGGTGTAGAGTAGGTATGAAGGGTGAAGAGTGACCCGGCCGCCGCATCCTCCCGGCCGCCGCAGCCTCCCGGCCGCCGCAGCCTCCCGGCCGCCGCAGCCTGGGCTGCTTTGGCGGAGGAGGCGGGCTGCTTTGGCGGAGGAGGCGGGCTGCTTTGGCGGAGGAGGCGGGCTGCTTTGGCGGAGGAGGCAGGGTGAAGGTTGAAAGTCCGATATTTGCCATTCATCTGACGGTTGCCGATCTTGGGATTACCGAGGCATTCTATGGCGGAATTCTCGATTTGCCGGTGCAGCGGGCCTTCACCATGCATGGCGCGCCGGAACACCTGGTGCTGAGGCAGGAGGGATGGGAGCTGATCTTCGTCCAGGAGGATGCGGTTCTCCGGGCTCATCCAGTGCTGCAGGAGCGCCTCACCGAATACCCGAAGGGTGTGGGGATGACCCTCCATTTCCGGGTCGCGGAGATCGAGGATATCGCCGATACCCTGGAGGATGAAGGGCTGGAAATACTCTATCCGCTGGAAGAGAAGCCGTACGGCATGAAGGATCTCTGGTGCTTCGACCCGGACGGCTATCTGGTGGAGCTGGAAGAGCCGTCGCGGTAGGGGAAACGTGAATCAATATTATTTGCATGGTTCATCCCGCCGGGAAAACGGCGGACAGAAAAGCATGACGAATAGACCGGCAAGATCAGATATCATCCGCATCCGCCGGTATTTTCAGGTCACCAATGACACGCTCCCCCTTCCGCTTTCTCAGACCTACCTTCTTCGCCGGTCTCCTTGAGGACCCGCTCCTGCTGGTCCGGGTCAGGCCGCTTAAGGAAAGTTGTCTCTTCGATTGCGGGCAGATTCACCACCTGGCCAAGCGTGTAGTGAAATCGGTCTCGGCACTGTTCATCACCCATGCCCACATGGACCACTTCATGGGGTTCGATCTCTTTGTCCGCCACAATCACGTCTCCCCCAGGACCTTCGATATCTTCGGCCC
>JBGPID010000194.1:0-6064 GCA_041484725.1 Geobacteraceae bacterium
AGCGATTTTACCGTTATGTCAACGGGATTGAGTCCCATCTCATAGTTGAAATCCATCTTCCTGGGGGTAAGGACCGCATGGAACACCTGGGGGTAATCAAAGCGAAGTCCGGTGATCCTGACCTTTCCCTTGGAGGAGAATTCGCTGAGCTTTCCTTTGAAGGTACTCTCCATATCCAGCCACCCCAGGATCTGCCGGAACGGGACATAGCGGCTGTAATAGGGCCAGAAAGGGGATGCATCGAGTTTTTTTGTGGAAATGGCGGCGCTCAGCACGGTATCGCTGAAAGGTTTATCCTTGGCGGGAAGTTTCGCCGAACCGGCCAGGGTAAGCGAGCCCCGTTTCCCTTCTTGGTAGATGGTAGTGGCAAGCTTGAAAGCGCTCTGCTTCCCCCAGCCCAAATGACTGATGGAGAGGTCGGTTTCCTTCAGGATGGAGGCTATTCCCCGGGCTGCAACGGCCATGTCCGTGAAATGTATCTCACCCTTCCTGATCCGGATTCCCCTGATCTGGAACGGAATCGCCTCTGCTTTTTCTTTTTTTCTTGCCAAGATATCGCTGAAATTGAAAACACCGGCCCGATCGCGGGAGATTGCGATCACCGGTTTTTCCAGCTCAATATCACGCAAGACCACTTTCTTTTCAAATAGCGGCAGGAGGGCCAGTTTGAAGGTAAGGCGGTCGGCGCTGATGAACGTTGACGCACCATCCTTTTCTTTGACGACAACGTGGGTAAATATGAATTGCGGGACAAAACGGAATGAAAAGGCGCCTGTCTCGTAGATAACCTGTCGGTTCAGTGACCGTTGCACCTCGGCAAGGATCTGTTCCTTATAACTGTCGAGGTGCAACATTTTATTCAGGATAAAGGTGGCCCCACCCCCCAGCAGGATGAGGGTGGCCAGCAGAACCAAAAGATATATTTTTTTGTATAACCGTTTCATTTTTAAAATCTTGAGGGGTTTAAGTCATGCCTGTTACCCATTGAGTCTCCACCCGAATTAGAATTACCCGTTCATCAGTGGATCAAAATGGGAAGGGGTGAGGCATTAACGACAATTGTGCCCTGCATTGTTCCCCTTTCTGAGAAATCGATTTTGCGGCACTATACTCTTTTCGGCTGCAAGCCGCAAGTCTCCGTTTATGGACAACGCCATTAATTCAAGCATAAACCGCGTTGGATCGTGGAAAAATCCCCGCCCCCCATTGCCGGCTGAATTCTCGAGTTCTGTTTGTCTTCATTAAACCGGGAGAAGGGGGCTCAAGTCATCTTTGCCTTTACAATAAATCATCCTCTCTGATACTATATCACGGTTTATGAAAATCAAACGTATCGACATAATTGGATTTAAATCGTTTGTGGACAGGGGTTCGCTCGATTTCCCGCCGGGCATAACCGCCATAGTCGGGCCGAACGGCTGCGGCAAATCGAATATCGTCGACGCCATCCGCTGGGTGATGGGGGAGCAGTCCGCCAAGAACCTGCGGGGGCGGCAGATGGAGGATCTCATCTTCGGCGGCAGCGAATCCCGTAAACCGCTGGGAATGGCGGAGGTCTCACTGGTCTTTACCACGGATGACGGACGGGTACCGGCAAAATATCTGAATTACAGCGAGATACAGGTGACACGCCGCCTTTACCGCGACGGGGAGAGTGAATACCTCCTAAACAAGACTCCCTGCCGGCTACTGGACATTGCCGAGCTGTTCATGGATACAGGGGTCGGCGCCAAGGCATACTCCATCATTGAACAGGGGAAAATTGGGATGATCCTCCTGTCCAAGCCTGAAGAGCGACGCTTTCTCATCGAGGAAGCGGCCGGGGTGACCAAGTTCAAAACCCGCAAACAGGTTGCCCTGAAGAAGATCGAGGTTACCCGCCAGAACCTGCTTCGGATCGGCGATATCACCGCGGAAATCAAGCGCCAACTGAACGGACTCCAGCGCCAGGCGCGGAAGGCGGAAAAATTCCGGGAACACCGGGAAGAACTGAAAGAGATAGAGTTGCTCTTCGCTGCCAGGACCTTCGTCGCCCTGGAAAGAGAGAAGGAACAGGTGACTGCCGGGCTTGCCCTGCTCAACCGTCATCTTGGGGATCTGTCCGGCCGGCTGGAAGAGGGGGAACTACGCCTGGAGGAGAAGCGGATCGCACTCCTGGAGCGGGAAAAGGGCCTGACCATGGCCCAGGAAGAGATATACCGGCTGAAGGGGGATAGCCAGGCCATGGAAAACCGCCTGGAATTCCAGAGGAAGGAACTCCTCAATCTCGAGCGCCACCAGGCCCGTTTCGGGGAAGAATTGGCAAGTCTCAAGCGCCAGATGGCAGAGGCCGGGGTGGAATTGAAAACCCTGGAGGAGCATCGGGGGCTCTTCAGCATAACGTTGGCTGGAGAAGAGGAGAAACTGGACCTGGAGGAGGCCCGCCTCGAAGAGATGGTCCGGGGCGAGGCAGAGCTGTCCCGGGAGTTGGAGAAAAAGCGCCAGGATCTATTCACCCTTCTTTCTGAAATCGCCCAGTTCAATAACCAGTATTCCGGCGCGGCAAAAAGGCTGGAGGCGATGGCGGAACGGTTCGAACGCAATCGCCGGGAAGAGATACAGCTGGAAGAAGAGCGAAGCGAAACCGTGCGACGCTCAGAGGCTCTGGAGAGGGAACTCCAGAGGCTGATCGCGGAGAGGGAAGAGACTGCCGAGACACTGTCAGCCTTTAGGTCGCGTGAAGAAGGGTTAAAAATGGGGCTGGCGGAGAGAGACAGGGAACTGCAGGACAGGCGCGATGAGTTGAGTGGGAAATCCTCGCGGCTCCATTCTCTTCAGGAACTTGAAGCCCAGTTTGCCGGTTACGGCAGGGGCATCCGCAACCTTTTGCTCGCCGACCGTTTCCAGGGCCGTTTCCACGGAATGGTGGCCGATGCCGTGGAGACTGATGAACAATACGAAGCGGCAGTCGAGGCAGCGCTGGGTGAAAGGCTCCAGTATCTGCTAAGCAGCGGTGAAGACGATGTTATGGAGGCAATCGGTTTTCTCAAGGAGAGTTCCGGCGGGCGTTGCAGCTTCATTACCCGGAACATCGCCTCTGCCCATTCCCCGACTCCTACCGGAGCGGTAGCTCTCCTGGCAAAGGTAACCGTTGCCCCTGCTTTCCACCGGTTAATCGAGCCTCTCCTTGCCGGCGTTTATTTGACCGATGACCTCCACACCGCCTTCAGGCTTGCCGGAGAATTCCCCGAACTCACCTTTGTCACTCCCCATGGCGAGTTGGTCCATAGCGCCGGCATTATCCACGGCGGTTCCATGGAAACGAATCAGCAGGGGGTTATCCACAAAAAAAGAGAAATCAGGGACCTTTCCCGTTCGGTTGCCTCACTGGCGCAGGTGGTAGGTGAACTGGGAGCGGGGCGGGCATCCATGCAGGCGGAGATTGCGGCCATCGAAGATGAGCTGCGGGACCTTCGCCAGAAGCTGCACCAGAGGGAGATGGAGACGGCTAGCTCTGAGAAGGATCTGTTCCGGCTCCGGGAGGTTTGTCAGCGGTTGGAGGATCGCCAGGCGATCAAACGTATGGAAGATGACCAGTTCCGGGAGGAAAATGAGAGCCTGGAACGAGAAATGGCAGAATCCGACGCAAATAGGATAAGCTGTGAGGAGCGGAAATCAACCCTGGAAAAGGAGGTGGTGGAACTCCAGGAAGCCCTGGCAGGCAAACGGCTTGAGCTCGGGGAGATGCGGGAGACCCTCACCGCCACGAAAGTTAGAACCGCAGCGCTTAAGGAGAAACGCGAGTCGAGCCGACGCGCCGAAACAAGGGTTGAGGAGCTGGTGCGCGCCTTGCAGGGTCGGATCGCAGGCTGTGTGGCGGAACTGGAAAAGGGCGATAACGAGAGCGCAGGTATAACCGGTGCGATTGCGCAGAACGAAGAGGCATTGAAATCTCTCATGTTGCGGCAGATTGAAATAGAGGGAGCCTTTGCCGGGATCAGGGAGCAGTACGAAGGTGAAGGGGCAGCCGTGCAGGAAGAAGAGGGGATTCTCAGGTCACTGCGTGCTGCTTGCGAAGAGGCCAGAAAAAAGAACGCGGAGCAGAGCCTTAAACTTTCTGAGTTGGCCATGAAGATTAAGCACCTGGAGAACTCTCTGCATGAAAGGTTCCGGGTGGAGATGGCGTCCATTATACCCATGTATGGTGATGTTTCCTGTGACGAAGCGGTGAAGCGGAAAAGGCAGGATGAACTGCAGAGAATTATCGATGAGATGGGAGAAGTTAACCTCACGGCAATCGACGAGTACCGACAACTGGAAGAGCGCTATAACTTTCTTACTTCCCAGCGTGATGACCTGGAAGAATCGCTTAAGGCTTTACAGCAGGCTATTCAGCGGATCAACCGAACTACCCGGAAAAGGTTTCTGGAGACTTTTCAACTGGTCAACGCCAAGTTCCGGGAACTTTTCCCCAGGCTTTTCTGTGGCGGGAGCGCCGAACTCCGCTTGACCGATGAGAATGACCTTCTGGAGACTGGCATCGAAATCGTGGTGCAGCCGCCGGGGAAGAAATTGCAGAACGTTACCCTGCTGTCGGGGGGAGAAAAGGCCTTGACCGCCGTGGCCCTGATATTTTCCATTTTCCTCATTAAGCCTTCGCCATTCTGTCTGCTTGATGAAGTCGATGCTCCTCTGGATGATGCCAACATCGGCAGGTTCAATGAAATTGTTCGGGAGATGAGCGTCACTTCCCAGTTTATCGTGATCACCCATAACAAGACTACCATGGGGGTCGCGGATACCCTTTTCGGAGTGACCATGGAGGAACCGGGCGTTTCCAAGCTGGTATCGGTGAAGTTGAATTAAAGTCTCGGTAAAAGAGGCTGGGGGTTAGCCCCTAGTCCCCGCATTTAAAAGGAGTTGAGACGTGCCATTCAAAGCAATCCTCAGGAACCTTGTCGAAGATACCCCCCATGCCAGCGGGGCTGTAGTGGCTGACTGGGAAGGTGAAGCAGTGGAGCATCACTGCCTGTATGACGATTATGAGTTAAGGCTCCTGGGCGCCCATAAGGGGATTATTCTGAACCGGATGAGGGAGATCCATGGGGATTTGACTGCCGGTGATCTGCAGGATGTCGTTATTACTACAGGTAAACAGCTGATCATTATTGGTGTGGTGGGTCCCGAATATTCACTGGTCATGACGCTGGCAAGAGAAGCCTTGATTGGTCAGGCGCTCTACCGGTTCAGGCAGGCGGTGAAACTTCTGGAGAAGGAGATATACTAGATGGCTGAGGAAAAGAAAGGTCTTTTCAGGGGTCTGATTGAGAAAATAACGGGGGCAGTGCTTCCAGCGGACGCCAAAACGACCATTCCGGACAATGAAACAACCACTAAGGAGGACAAAACAACCATCCCGGACGCAAAAACTGTCGTTCCAGACAGGAAAACGATCGTTCCCGAGAGTCCCAACAAAACCGTTGTTGAGGAGACGGAAAAGGATGCCCGTCCCGGGTTTTTTGAACGTCTCAAAAAGGGATTAAACAAGACCCATGCAAATCTGATCGGCAGGATCGACTCTCTGGTTCTGGGGAAAAAACAGATCGATGTCGACACGCTTGAAGAACTGGAAGAGATACTGATCACAGCCGACATCGGAGTATCCACTGCGGTTGAGTTGATCAGAACACTTGAACAGCGGCTGAAAAGAAATGAATTAAAAGATGGTGAGACATTGAAAAAAGCCCTGAAGGAGGAGATCCTAGCGCGCCTGTCGTGGCAGATGGCACCCCTGGATACCACCTCGGCTTCCCCTTATGTTATTCTGGTTATAGGCGTAAACGGGGTCGGCAAGACGACCACGATCGGCAAGCTGGCCAGCAGGTTTATCGCCGAAGGAAGGAAGGTGATTTTAGCGGCAGGGGACACTTTCCGCGCTGCGGCTGCCGAACAGCTCGAGATCTGGGGAAAACGGGCAGGGGCGGAAGTGATTCGCCATAAGGAGGGCGCCGATCCTTCCGCGGTGGTTTTTGACGCATGCAGGGCGACGATTGCAAGGAAGAGCGATATCCTCATCGTCGATACT
>JBGPID010000195.1:0-6049 GCA_041484725.1 Geobacteraceae bacterium
AACCTCGTTCAGGGTTAGTTTTTCCGGTAATGGATGAAATATATCTTTTTCCCTTCCGCCATGAACTTGTTCATGTACTTGGAAAGGTGGTAATTAGTGAGCTCATGGCGATAGAGGTCGGGGGCGAGCTGATTGGCAAATCCCGCCAGCTCTTCCAGTATTCGTGCCACGTCGATGCCGTAGTCGTCAAAGTCGGTGGCGAAATAGAACTCCGCACCAGGAGCCAGGTATTCGCGGAGGAACTCCATGAACTGCCGATTCACCAGCCGCCTTTTGCGATGTTTTTTCTTCGGCCAGGGATCGGGGCAGTTGATATAAACAGCCGTAAGCGACCCCGGCGGAATCAGTTCGGTGATGAACCAACGCGCCTCGACCCGCAGCACACGCACGTTCGTAAGCCCGGCCCGGTCGATGCGGCGGCATGTCTTCCAGCATCCCTTGTTATAGAAATCAATTGCGATAAAATTCCGGTCAGGATTATCAGTGGCCGTGCTGACAATGAAGTCGCCGATCCCGCAGCCGATCTCCAGCGCGAGCGGGTTAACGTTGCCGAAGAGTGCGCTCCAGTCAATGGGAGTCGGCAGCTCCTCCGCCCGGAGATAATTGGCGGATTCGATATGGATAAAGGATTGAGTCACATTGTACTCCGGGTAGAAAGTCAGCTGTTGAGGCTGTAGGCTGAAGGATTCCGATCATCTGCTCTGGCCCATGGTGATCGCGGTAACGGGAAATTGACCCGACTGGATTTTTGTCTCCAAACATAGCACATGAAATGCCGCTGGAGAAGAGCAATTACATCCGGGCAGGGAGAAAGTGCGAGTCAAGGAAACCCTTTCGCGCCTCAGCTGCGGATTTCCGCTCCGCGCTTGCCATTTACGGTACCCTGTGGTATAGCTATCTTGGTGAAATAACAAAATAAAGGAATTTTCGCTCATGAAATTCAACGAATTCAATCTGCCGGAAACGGTGCTTCGGGGGATTAAAGAAGCCGGTTTCACCGATTGTACCCCGATCCAGGCGATGAGCTTGCCACTCGCCCTGGCCGGGAAGGATGTGGCGGGGCAGGCGCAAACGGGCACCGGGAAGACCGCCGCCTTTCTCATTACCCTTTTTAAGAAGCTTCTCGGCGCTGTAAAAGAAGGGAAAGAGCACCACCCCCGCGCGCTCATCCTCGCCCCCACCCGGGAACTGGTGGTGCAGATCGAGAAGGATGCCCAGCTTCTCGGGAAGTATACGGGTTTCACTATCCAGGCCATTTACGGCGGTATAGATTACATGAAGCAACGGGACGCCCTGAAAGAAGGTACGGATGTCGTTATCGGCACCCCCGGCAGGCTCATCGACTATCTGAAACAGAAGATCTACAGCCTGAAGAACATCGAAGTCCTGGTGATCGACGAGGCGGACCGGATGTTCGACATGGGGTTCATTACCGACCTCCGCTTTATCCTGCGCCGCCTCCCCCCTTATGATCAGCGCCAGAACATGATGTTTTCCGCAACACTCAACCAGCGGGTGATGGAACTTGCATACGAGTTTATGAACGCCCCGGAGAAGGTGTCGGTCACGCCGGAGCAGATGACCGCCGAACGGGTGACGCAGCTCCTCTATCATGTGGCCCGGAAAGAAAAGTTCCCGCTTCTTCTCGGACTTCTCAGGAAGGAGGGGATGGAGCGGACCATGATCTTCGTCAACACCAAACGCGAGGCGGAGTTCCTCCATGACCGGCTCAAGGGGAACGGCTTTCCCTGCCGGGTCATCTCCGGCGATGTGGAGCAGAAAAAGCGCCTCAAGATCCTCGATGACTTTAAGAGCGGCAGTCTCCCGATCATGATCGGCACCGACGTTGCCTCCCGCGGCCTCCATATCGAGGAGGTTTCCCACGTCATCAACTACGATCTTCCCCAGGACCCCGAGGATTACGTCCACCGGATCGGTCGCACCGCCCGCGCCGGCGCCGCGGGGAAAGCCATATCGTTCGCCGACGAGGACGGCGCCTTCTACCTGGAGGCGATCGAAGCGTTCGCCAGGCAGAAGATCCCCACGGAGTGGGCCGAGGATGATATGTTCGTCCATGACTATGTGCGGAGCAAGCCGCGGCCCAGAGAAGTCGCACCGGCCGGGAAGGGAAAATCCGGCCGCGGCGAGCGACGTGGTGCTGAACGGAAACCGCGGGGAAGGGAGGCAGCTCCACACTCTGCTGCTCCCGTAGCCCCGCCTGCAACCGACGGGGGTTCGGAGGTGGAAAAGAAAAAGCGCCGCCGCGGGCCCAGGAAGAAAAAACCTGCGGGAGATGCGCCGGCTGTTGAATAGCAAGCCAACGTCATGGTGTTTAGGCGCTTACGGCTTGAGACTTTACATTTTGTGAGCACACTTGAAATTCCTAAACCGTTTCACGCGGATAACTTCGGATAAAATCTGATAAGAATCTGATTTGAGCATTTGGCTTGATCCGCCTTGATCCGAATTCATCAGATTTTGATCCGCGTTCTATTGCCTTTGATTTTCATATTTGGTTCCGGCTTGTCCGGGTTAGGAAAAAGGACACGAAACTATGATAAAAAAAGCGGTCATCCTTTACAGCGGCGGGCTCGACTCGACGACCTGCCTTGCCATTGCCAGGTCGGAGGGGTTCGAGCCTTATGCCATAAGCTTCGCCTATGGCCAGCGCCACAGGCTGGAGCTGGAATTCGCCAAGGCCAACGCCCGGCCGATGGGGGCAAAGGAGCACCTGGTGGTGGAGTTTGACCTGCGCAAGATGGGCGGAAGTGCCCTGACCTCCGATATCGCGGTGCCGAAGGAGGGAGTGGGGGACTACATTCCGGTTACCTATGTACCGGCTCGCAACACCATTTTCCTCTCCTTTGCCCTCGGCTGGGCCGAGGTGCTGGGGGCATTCGACATCTTCATCGGCGTGAACGCCCTCGACTACTCGGGCTACCCCGACTGTCGGCCGGAGTATATCGCCGCCTTCGAGACAATGGCGAACCTTGCCACCAAAGCGGGTGTGGAAGGGAAGGGGCGGTTCATGGTGCACACGCCGCTGATCCGCTTGACCAAGGCAGAGATCATAGGCAAGGGACTCTCACTGGGGGTTGACTACTCCCGCACCCTTTCCTGCTATGACCCGACTCCGGAGGGGGTCGCCTGCGGCCTGTGCGACTCCTGCCGCCTGCGCCAAAAGGGGTTTACCGAGGCCGGGGTGCCGGACCCGGTGCGGTATGTGACACGTAACCGGTGAACAGTTGAACAGTTGAATAGGGACAAGGTAGGAGAGGAGAAAGATTGGAGAAGGAAAAGAAGGGCAAAAGCCGGAAACCGGCGGCCACCGACCAGCGGCCAGCAACCAGTAACCAGCGGCCGCCTTTAATGCCCGACATGCAGAAGAGCCGCGACAACCGCAAGATCGCCATCGACAAGGTGGGGGTGAAGGATATATCCTATCCCATCGTCGTGATGGACAAGAACAAGGCGTTCCAGCAGACCGTGGCGCGGGTCAATATGTACGTGGATCTCCCCCATCACTTCAAGGGGACCCACATGAGCCGCTTCATCGAGATTCTCGACGCCTACCGGGAAAAGATCGCCCTCGACAAGATGGAGATCATCCTGCAGAGAATGAAGGAAAAGTTAGGAGCATCGAGCGCCCACCTGGAGATCCAGTTCCCCTATTTCATCGAAAAAAAGGCGCCGGTATCCGGAGCCAGGGGGCTCATGGAGTATACTTGCACTTTCAACGCCAGCCTGGACTCCAGCTTCGATTTCATCCTCGGGGTGAAGGTGCCGGTCACATCGCTCTGTCCGTGCAGCAAGGAGCTCGCCCGGTTCGGCGCCCACAACCAGCGAAGCGTCATGACCGTGAGGGTCCGTTACCGTAAATTCATCTGGATAGAGGATCTGATCGAAATCATCGAATCGTGCGGCAGTTCACCCGTATACTCCATGCTCAAGCGCGAAGACGAGAAGTTCGTCACTGAGCAGGCATACGAGAACCCCCGCTTCGTGGAGGACATGGTGAGGGAGGCAACCCAGAAACTTACCGCCATGGATAATATCACCTGGTTTTCCATCGAAGCGGAAAACTTCGAATCGATCCATAAGCATTCCGCTTATGCCGCAGTGGAAATGGACAAACGCGCGGATGCGCTCTCCGACTCACCTTGAAGAGACAAATTAAGAAATTGTTCATGTGATGTGAACAATCAATCAACCACCCCTGTTGACAACTCTGTGGAGAAGTGGCGAAATTGTGGAAAAAGCTAAGTTTTTCCCCTGTTAATGGCCGGTAATCGCCCACTGGCAGCGACTTTGCGGGTTTTTCTAATTTTCGGCAATATCCAGTTCAAACAGACGGTTATGGGTAAACAGTTAAAGAAAGCGCTGCTCATCTTTGCCAAGTGTCCTATCCCCGGAATGGTGAAAACCAGGCTTATCCCCCCCCTTTCACCGGAGCAGGCGGCCGATCTCTATCGCTGCATGCTGAGCGATGTCATGGCCAAGGTTACGCTCCTTCCCGAAATTGCCATCTACCTCTTTTACGAGGAAGGGGAGGCGGCACGGGAATATTTTGCAGAATCTTGCCACGACGTGACCTCTTTTCCCCAGAAGGGGAAGGACCTGGGGGAAAGGATGGCTGAAGCGCTGCGTTTGGTATTTGCCATGGGGCATAGTGCGGCGGTTGTCATCGGCACCGATTCGCCCGATCTTCCCATTACTTTCATCGAAGATGCTTTTGACCGGCTGGAATGCGGGAAGGGCGCAGCGCTATTCGGCCCGACCGAGGATGGAGGTTATTACCTGGCAGGGATGACGCGGCTGTACAGTGAATTGTTCCAAGATATCCCCTGGAGCAGTGTCGCGGTTTTGCGGGAGACCCTGAAGAGGGCGAAAGAAGCGGGAATAGCGGCTTCCCTCCTCCCCATCTGGCACGATGTGGATACGGCGGCCGATCTGGACCGGCCTGAGCTCTCGGATGAAGGAAACGGAGCGCCGCTTACCCGGGAATTTCTCCTGAACTGGCGGAAGGGAGGAAACTAATGGGATTGCTGTTTATGGTTGATTATCCCTACACAAATTCTGCAGCTCTCATGAACGGATGATCTCCTTGACATTGCGGGGATATGGAGTTAGTTTAGGGTCGGTTTATGGAGGAGGGGATGATTTTTCCGATTCGCACCGTTTCGCAGCAAAAGCCGCTTTGCCGGAATTTTACCGGTGGGGCGGCTTTTTCTTGAAATGGGAATAGTTGCCTTCTGCCCGATATCTGAAAGTAGTTACCTTAACAATGCTTATGAGGAGGAAACATGAAGAAGCTCAACGGCGTCATCGAGGCACAACAGTTTGATCAGGCTACATTGGAGGAAATCTTTCGCATTGCGGCTGACATGGAAAAAATAACCGCACCGGATCTGTTGAAGGGGAAGATCATGGCCTCGCTCTTTTATGAGCCGAGTACGCGGACCCGCTTGAGTTTTGAGGCGGCCATGCACCGGTTGGGCGGTTTTGTCATCAGCACCGAAAATGCCCAGCAATTTTCGTCAAAGGCAAAAGGGGAGACCCTGGAGGACTCTGTCCGGGTAATCAGCGGTTATTGCGACGTGATCGTTCTCCGATACCACAAGGAAGGGGGCGCCGAACGGGCCCAGCGATTTTCGAAGGTGCCGGTGATCAACGCGGGCGACGGTAAGGGCCAGCATCCCACCCAGGCGCTGCTCGATCTTTATACGATCAATAAATCGTTCGGTGCGCTCAAAGGACTCTCCATCGCAATGGTGGGAGATCTGGCAAACGGCCGAACAGTCCGCTCACTCTCCATTATGCTCGCCAAACATTTCCCCGATAACCGCATTATCTTTGTTTCACCGAAGCAGACCAGAATGGGTGATGACGTTAAGGAATATATCAACGGGCTCGGCGTCAAGTGGGAGGAGACCGATGACCTGCGGGCGACCGCGCCGGCTGCCGATGTCATCTATCAGACCCGCGTGCAGCGGGAACGTTTCCAGGATGGTGATTCCGCAATCTATGAACAGGTGATCAAGGAGAGTGA
>JBGPID010000196.1:0-6046 GCA_041484725.1 Geobacteraceae bacterium
CGAGAGGGTGCCGGCCATCTGTTTGCGCCTTTCCAGGAGCACCGGGAAGAGTGTATAGACCTCTTCCAACCCTTTTTTTATGGCCCCCCTCCCCTCCCGTTTCCGGAAACGCAGGTAGGCGCCGAGTTCCAGGTTCTCCTCTACGGAAAGGGGTTTAAAGACCTGTCTCCCCTCCGGGACCTGGGAGATTCCCATCTCGACAATTTTGTCAGGAGAAAGATTGTTGATCGCTTTTCCAGCAAATAGTATTTCTCCGCTTTTGGGGGGAATAAGAGCCGACAACGAATTGAGAATCGTTGTCTTGCCTGCGCCGTTGGCCCCGATAAGGGTGACGATTTCCCCCTCCATCAGGTGTAGGGATACATTTTTCAGCGCATGAACCTGACCATAATATGTGTTGATATTTTTGACCTTAAGCATAGATTGTTTAACGTTCAACGTTCAAAGTGGTTATTAACCTTGGACCTCGAACTTTTAACTTCGAACGTCATTTTATCCTTCCCCAAGATATGCGGCGATCACTTGCGGATTTTCCTGGATTTCACGAGGTGATCCCTCAGCCAGCTTCCGCCCCAGATTCAATACCATGATATGGTCACAGACATCCATCACCAGTTCCATGTCGTGTTCAACCAATGCAACCGTGATGCCGGACTCCCGCACTTTCCTGATGAGGAGTGCGAGGTCGACGGTTTCCCTGCTGTTGAGCCCTGCTGCCGGCTCATCCATCAGGATAATGTTCGGCTCGATGGCCATGGCCCGGGCAATTTCCAGGAGCCGTCCTTTGCCGAACGGCAGGTTCGCCGCTTCGACCCGGGCCAGGTCTGCAATACCCACGAAATCCAGCCACTGGATCGCTTTTTCCCGGATGGCGCGCTCTTCCTTGAGTTGGCCGGGGAACTTGAATGCGCACGCCAGAATGCCGCTATGGCTGCGAGTATGGAGACCGACCATGACATTCTCCAGCACCGACAGATGGCCGAACAACTCGATATTCTGGAAGGTGCGTACCATTCCCAGCCGTGCCAGCTTCTCCGGTGGAAATCCCGAAATATCCCTGTTGTCGAGATGAACGGTACCGGATGTCGGGCTGTAAATGCCGGTCACAATATTGAAAAGCGTAGTCTTTCCCGCGCCGTTCGGACCGATGACCCCGGTAATATCTCCCTTGCGGACCGTGAGCGAAACATCGTCCAGGGCAATAAGACCGCCGAATATCCGGGTTATGCCGTTTATTCTAAGCACTCCCCTTCCCCCTTTCCACCCTCCTGGGGGAGACGGCGGAGACAAGTGCCGATAAGCCACGCACCAGGCCACCTGGCATAAACATGATCATAACAATCAAAAGCAGGCCGTAAATTACGATATCGTAATCCTGAAAGGCCCTTAACAACTCCGGCAGGAGGGTCAGCAGGGCCGCCCCGAGAAAAGAGCCATAAATGCTTCCCAAACCGCCTATGACTACCATGGTTAACAGTTCAATTGAAAAATTGAAGCCGAAGGAAGCCGGCGAGACAAATGTCATGGTATGGGCATAAAGGCTCCCGGCAATGGCGGAAATAGCGGCGGAAAGGGCAAAGATCTGGACCTTGAGAAGCCGCGCATTGACCCCCATCACCCGGGCGGCCACTTCCGAGTCGTGGATGGCCCTTAATGCCCGACCGATGCGGGAATGGGCGAGGTTTATGGAAAGGAGCATGGTTGCGAGCGTAAAGCTCCAGATCAGGTAATAGTTTTTCAGATCGTTGTCAAAGATAAATGGGCCGAGGGAAAGATTCGGTATTCCCGACAGCCCGGAGGGGCCTCCGGTCAAATCAACCGCTTCATTGAAGGTGATATAGATGATAATTCCCAGTCCGAGGGTTGCCATGGCTAGATAGTGCCCTTTGAGCTTGAGAACCGGAAAACCTATCACGAATGCCATGATCCCCACGGTAACCGCCGCTATAATCATCGCCAGCCAGGGGTTGAGTGCATAGGTGCTGGTAAGTATTCCGGAAATATATGCACCCAGGCCGAAAAAAGCCGCATGGCCTAAAGAAATCTGACCGGCAAAGCCGAGCAGGAGGTTCAAGCCGACGGCGAGTATGGTGTGTATGCCGACAAATACCAGCACGTTCAGAAGATACCCCCCCTTGAAGAAGAGGGGAATTATAAAGAGGAGCGTGGCGAATATCAGAAATTTAAGCAGTTCACGTTTCACAATACATCTTTCATGGCTAATTGTTATGGGCAAGCAATTGGCAACATGGCAACCTTCAGCCTTTTGCCTTCAACCTTCAGACCTGTTTATTCTATACCCTCTCTGTTTCCGCCTTTTTGAACAGACCCTGCGGCCGGATGAAAAGAATAAGAAGCAGAATGATAAAGGCAATGGCGTCTTTGTAACCCGATGATATCAGCCCCGCCCCCAGCGATTCCAGTACCCCCAGCAAAAGCCCTCCGAGCAGCGTTCCAAAGCCGCTGCTCATCCCACCGATGATGGCGGCGCAGAAACCCTTGAGCCCGAGCATGATGCCCACGTCATATGAGGTCATTGTCAACGGCGCAATAATGATACCTGCCATGGCGCCCATGGCAGAGCTGATGACGAATGAAAAAAGGACCATTCTTCTTACGTCGATTCCCACCAGGCTTGCCGCCCTGCGATTGCAGGCGCAGGCGCGCATCGCCTTGCCGGCGATACTGTAATGGAAAAACAACCTGTTGCCAATGATTATCAACAGGGTTATGCCGAAAATCCACAGATGCTGAGGAAGTATGGTTGCTCCTCTCAGATAGAGTGGTTCATTTCCGGAGAAAGTCGGCATTGCGTGGGTATCCTTCCCCCAGCAGAGCATAGCCAGGCCGCGTATCAATATGCTTCCGCCGATGGTGATTATTACGAGGTTTAAATGGGTCGCCTGTTTCAGCGGGCGAATGGCCAGACGCTCGAAAATTGCGCCTATGGCCGTTGCCAGGGGAATAGCAGCCAATACGGCCAAAGGCAAAGGAAAGTTCAAACGGGAGAAAAAATAGACACTTATCATACCGCCCAGCATCACAAATTCACCCTGCGCAAAATTTATGATGCTGGTGGTATTGTAAATGATGGCGAATCCGAAACCGATCAACGCGTATATCGCCCCGGTGGAAAGCCCGGATAGGAGGTATTGTATCAGCTGCTCGGAAAATTGCATGGTCTTGTTCCAGGGTATTAATAAAACGCAGCGCAGGCAACCAAGATCACCTGCGCTGTGTTTGTCCGGATGAATTTATTATCGATTATCGGTCAGGGCCTACTTAAGCAGGACCCAGTCTTTCTGCCTGATTTCCACCAGGACAAAGGCATCCCTGGTAAGACCGCTGTGATCTTCGGGAGAATAATTGAAGATGCCGCCGATGCCGGCAAAGTGACGGGTTTTTTCCAGCTGATCACGAATCGCAGCGGGAGTATCCGCCCCCTTTTCGATGGCCCCTTTCAGCAGCATTACGGCATCCCATGCATGCCCGCCGAAATGGTCCCCCTCTGCCTTGAAATGCATCTGATAATCCTTGACATACGACAGGAGAGATTTTTTCTGTTTGTCGGTTTTAGGCAGAAGATCTGCTACCAGAACGCGGCCGGAAGGAATAATTATCCCTTCGGCTGCATCCCCGGCCAGGTCAATGAATTTCTTGGATGATACGCCGTGGCTCATATAAAGTGGGAGTTTGAGTCCCAACTGTTTGGCGTTGCGGGCGATAACGGCTGGGCCGGGATTCGTTCCCCAGCAGATGAGAACCTGCGCCTGACTACTGCGGATCTTTGTCAGCTGGACGGTCATATCGGTATCTTTCGGCCCGTATGTGTCATCGGAAACTACCTGAATGCCGAAGTTTGCTGACTGGTTTTTCAACTGCTCCCGGCCCGAGGAGCCGAATGAATCGGAAACGGTCAGGATGGCTACTTTATTGATCTTAAGCTTTTTCAGATGCTCATAGATGCGGGCGACCGCCAGCGAGTCATTCTGAGCGGTCTTGAACACCCATTTCTTGACCGGCTCGGTGATCTTGATCCCGGCGGCACAAGAAATCATCGGGATCTGGGCCTTTTCAACGATAGGGATGACCGCCATGGTATCACCTGTGGTGCTGGGCCCGATGATGGCCACAACCTTATCTTCCTTTATCAGGCGGCTGGCTGCCTGGACGGCCTTGGTGGCGTCTCCCTGGGTATCGTACACCACCAGTTCGATCTTGCTCCCCTTGATACCACCGGCCTTATTGATCTCATCCACTACCATCTGCGCGGAATTACGTTCGGGCTCACCCAGAAATGAAGGGGGCCCGGTAATCGAAAAGAGCGCGCCGATCTTTATGGTTGGAGCCGCCATAACCGTAGCGGCTGAAAGAACAATCGACAGGAATATGAACATAAAGCGTAAAAATCGGGTTTGCATAAATCCCTCCATGATTGAAATCACCAGATTCCAGTCAACAGATCTCAAACAGGCATGACAATAAGCGAACTGTATTTAACTGTCGAATGGATTCTGGAATTTGGAATTTCACCTTTAATGGGCGATGAGCCAATCCCCTTTGCTGATTTTGACCATCTCGAACGCGGAAAGGTCAAGACCGTTATGATCTTTATCAGACATGGAGAAAACTCCTGAAACTCCGATCAGTTTATGCTGTTTCTCGATACCTGACCTGATATTATCCGTGGTCGCTTCCCCTTTCTTCAAGGCTGCCAAAATCAATTGAAACGCATCGTAGGCATAGCCGCCAAAGGTCGATGCCTCAACGCCATAGGCCTTTTTGTAAGAGCTGTCATAATCCTTCAATACCTTCAGTTGGGAATCATTCTTTTTCAGTTTGTCATAAACCGCAAGTTTTCCGGCCGGGAGCACGACCCCTTCTGCCGCATCGGCGCCGGCGAGTTCGATATACTTCTTGGAGGCAACACCATGGCTCATGTAGAGGGGGATTTTGATCCCCAGCTGTTTCACATTCCTGGTGATGACTGCCGGTCCGGGATTGGTCCCCCAGCAGATGATGGCATCGGCTTTGATCCCCCTGATCTTGGTCAACTGGGCGGTCATATCGGTATCTTTCGGTGAATAGACTTCATCCGCCACGACCGTGAACCCTTTCCTGGCGGCCAGCGCCTTCAGCTGCTCCCGCCCCGATGAACCGAACGAGTCGGAGACCGTCAACAGGGCGATATTCCTCTGTTTCAGCCTGGCAGCGTAATCGAGGATTTTCTCGGCGGCAACATGATCGTTGGCCGGTGTCTTGAACACCCATTTCTTAACCGGGTCGGTTATCTTGATCCCGGCCGCGCAGGAAATAAGGGGAATTTGCTCCTTTTCCACGAGCGGAATTATCGCCATCGTCTCACCGGTTGTGCTGGGACCGATAATGGCGAGGACCTTGTCATTCTTGATGAGCTTGTTTGCCAATTGCACCGCCTTGGTGGCGTCTCCCTGGGTATCGTACACTACCAGTTCGATCTTTACCCCGCTTTTTTCATTGTTTTCTTTTACCAGGAGTTCCAGTGTGTTCTTTTCCGGTTCACCCAGGAAAGAAGCCGGGCCGGTTACCGCAAACAGAGCGCCGATCCTTATGGGCGCAGCTGCCATAGCCCCGCTGCTCATCGCTAACATGATCAGACAAACAAAAATCGTTCCTAATTTTCTCATTACCTACCCCCTATTAAAAAATAAACAACAAGAATAAAGAATAAAACCGCATGTAACTATCCGCGCAAGCAGATATTTACATGCCATACAGTTGTTCACCTTCGAGAACATTAAATCCGCTGTCCATCAGGATTTTTATCGCTTTATCCGTTTCATCGAAACGGAAAATTATCACCGCGTTTTCACCGCAACGCTCGACAAAGGCATACATGTACTCAACGTTTATGGTCTCGCTATCCAGCTTCCGGAGTATCTGATAAAGCCCGCCCGGTCTGTCCGGCACCTCAACTGCCACCACTTCGGTCTTGGTGACGGTGAATCCCTTCTCTTTCAATACGGCTTTGGCTTTTTCCCGGTCGTTGACAATGAGCCTTAAGATA
>JBGPID010000197.1:0-6026 GCA_041484725.1 Geobacteraceae bacterium
AGCGTTCCCTGGTTTTGCAGGCGTTGATAAATCTGGTTCCAGGCGCATTCCGCCTCCTGGTCGGTTTCGCAGCGCCCCTCCTGCATCCCCCCGCAGGGGCCGTTCAGTAGCCCTTTGGGACAAACGGTCACCGGACAGATGCCGGCGGTCTCCGCCAGGATGCATTCGCCGCATAGGGAGCATTTTTGCTCGAACTGACCGAAGCGCATGATATTGCCAAGGAAGAGAGTGTCCAGGCCGGCAACGGTTTTTTTGTCGACGGCCGACGATACCGACTGAACTCCGGCGCCGCAGGCGAGGACCAGAAGTGCGTCGGCATCCCCGACCATCTCTTTCCTGCTGCGCAGGTCGCGACCTGTCCGCAGCATGTGGCAGACCTCATCGATGACTATCGAGCCGGTCACCTCTTTCCCGGAGGCCATAAGCTGCTCCTGCATCTGCCAGACCTCTTCCTCACCCCCGGCTTTGCAGACCGTGGCGCATTTGGCGCAGCCGACCAGGAATATTTTCGTACTCCCCTCCAGCGCAGCCAGAATTTCGGGAAAGGGTTTTTGTTTGCTGACGATCATAACAACCCCGGGCAAAAGGTAAAAGGCTGAAGGTTAAAGGCAAAGGACAAAGGGGAAGGGTAAAGGGGTTAAAGCCTTCAGCCTTCAGACTTCAGCCTGTTTTTAGCCGCTTCCACGGTGTTGAAGAGAAGCATGGTAATGGTCATGGGGCCGACTCCACCCGGAACCGGGGTAATGGCGGAGGCGCGTTTACAGGCAGCATCAAATTCCACGTCCCCCACCAGCTTTTTTTCTCCGACCCGGTTTACCCCCACGTCGATGACAACGGCCCCCTCCTTTATCCATTCTCCTTTGATCATCTCCGGTTTGCCGGCAGCGGCGATCAGGACGTCGGCCATGCCGACCCTGGCGGGGAGGTCCCTGGTTCTCGTATGGCAGAGGGTAACGGTGGCGTGCTCCTGCAGGCACATGAACGCCACCGGTTTGCCGACAATATTGGAGCGGCCGACCACAACCACCTCCTTGCCGGTCAGATCAATCCCCGCTTCCTTTAGCATCACCATCACACCGTAAGGGGTGCAGGGCCGGAAGAGCGGTTTGCCTATGACAAGGCGCCCGACGTTATATGGGTGAAAACCGTCCACGTCCTTTGTCGGGGAGACGGTCTCCAGCACCTTTTCCGTATTGATGTTGCCGGGAAGCGGAAGCTGTACCAGGATGCCGTGGATCCTGGGATCGTTATTCAGCCTGCCGATCAGGGCCAGGAGGTCCGCCTCGCTCGTCTCGGCGTGAAGCTTGTATTCGTCGGAAAAAATCCCCACATCCTGGCAGGCCTTTTCTTTCATGCGGACATAAACCTTGCTTGCCGGATCTTCACCGACCAGCACCACCGCCAGTCCGGGCTGAATCCCCTTGGCCGCCAGTTTTTTCACTTCTTCGGCAAGTTCGCCGCGAATCTTTGCTGCTATGGCCTTGCCGTCAATAATTGTCGCCATTATCACCAACTCCTCAAATTTTGACGGATTTAAAAACCGTGCAGCGTGCTGTATACATATAATTCACGCTGCACGGTGAAATTAATTCGTTATTATGAAATAATAAGTAAGGCTACATAGATTTGTAAAGCGCTTTCCTGGAGAAATGCGGCTAAAAAAACCCCCGTTACCGGGGGATTTTTCGTGTATCCGCGGGAAATGTAGTGACAAGTTATCGCGTAATGCGCAAACTATGCCGCAGCTGAAGGGCAGCCTGCGCAACCCCCGCCGGACTTGCATGGAGGCGCTTCGGAGCCTTTTTTGTTGCCGTATCCTTCCGCATGCCAGCCCCCCCCCTTGAGGGAAAAGGCGGCGCTGGAAATCAGTTTTGTCACTTCTCCACCGCATTTGGGACATTCTTTGACCGGGTCATCGGAAAACTTCCTGCGCAGTTCGAACCGGTCACTGCAGGCGTTACATTGGTATTCATAGACAGGCATTGGTAAAACTTCCTCCTCAAAGTTTGGAATATTTTCTGAATTTGAGCTTAAAAGCGGCGGTGGAAACTATTTTTGTCAATTCTCCGGCGCATTTGGGACATTCTTTTTCCGGTGGGTCCGACATTTTCTGTTGTAGTTCAAACCGGGCACCACAGGCATTGCATTGGTATTCGTAGATGGCCATCGGTAAAACCTCCTCACCTTCTTTATTGTTTCCTTTTAAATATAGTTATTAAGCCGGCGGTTTGTCAATAGCTGTATTGCGCCGCAGCGTTACGAGAGAGTAAATTCAATCCCCGGGAGATATTTTCAGGAGTGAGAGGAGCGTATCGCCGTTGATTCCGGCAACCTTAATTGTCTTGTGCCGGGATTTTGCGCCGGACGATATTGTAACACGCGACTTCGCCACCTGGAGCTGCTTGGCGATAAATTCCATACAGAGCTTGTTTGCGGCTTCTTCCACCGGCGGGGCGGTGAGGCGCAGCTTGAGTTCTTCGCCATGGATTCCGCAGATCTCGTTACGGGAAGCCCGTGGCTGAACATGGACCTTGAATATTACCCCTTCCGGGGATTCGGTTAATTTTAATCTGTTATCGTCTTCATCACTCTTCATTGAGCGAAAGCATCTTGTAGTGGGTATCCAGGAGTGATTTAAGAGCCATTTCAAATTGCAGCTTCTCCCTGCGCAGATCACCTATCTGTGTTTTCAACTGGGCCAATTTATTTTCCGCGTCGGCAAGGATTCTTTCCCCTTTGAGTTCTGCTTCGGAGACGATCAGCGTGGCCTCTTTCTGGGAATTGGCCTTCATCTCTTCGGTTATTCTCTGGGCGGCCAGCATGGTTTCACGCAGTTGGCCCTCCAGCATTGTCATCTCCGCCGCAGTATCCGCGTTTCTGCGGGCCTGTTCCCTTAAGTCGGAATTTTCACGGCTCAGATTTTCCATCTCCTGGGACACCGTCTGAAGGAACGCATCGACATCTTCCGGGTCGAGCCCGCCGAAAAACTTGGTCTTAAACTGTTGTTGCTGGATGTCAATTGGTGTAATCTTCACATTATCCCCCGATCCCTAATTTTATCCGGCTAACCAGCTCAAACAGTGAACTGACAACAAATTTCTGCAGGAAAAAGATGGCCAGAAGAACGAGCAATGGGGAGAGGTCGATGCCTCCCATATGAGGAATGACACGACGCACTCTGGAGAGGACCGGTTCGGTGGCTCGATAAAGAAAACTGACGATCGGGTTGTAGGGGTCGGGGTTTACCCAGGAGATAATTGCGCGGGCAATGATGATCCACATGTAGATGTTGAGAAGAGTTTCGATTACATAGGCGACTGCATTGAGAAAATTGGCGAAAATGAACATGTAGTGCCCCCGTAAAGCTAGACAACATGCAATTATATACAGAAAACAGGCCAGTATGTCAAGGCTGACAAGCTTTTCTGCTAAAGGGCATCCTTAGCGGTTTCACGATAATTCCATGAGAGTTCTTTGAAAGAGGATAAAGGGGGAATCCTCGATCAGCAGGATCGCCTGAATGAATCCGGGAACAAGTTATTGCATAATAAGGTTGCAATGGATCGCTTTTGCGATATAAATGCGGAGTGAACATACATGGAGAGGAGAAGAGAAATGCCCGATTTCGGATCACCATTTGCGGGTCTTGCCAATGACCGTAAACTGACCCACGAAGAGCTGGTGCGCGCCGTCCGCTTCGCGGTCTCCGCGGAATACGAGGCTGTCCAGCTCTATATGCAGCTTGCCGAATCGACCGACAACGGATTAGTCCAGGCGGTGATGAAGGATGTTGCCGATGAGGAAAGAGTCCATGCCGGCGAGTTTCTTAAGCTTCTCTACCACCTGGCACCGGATGAGGAACGGTTTTATGCTGAAGGTTTCAAGGAAGTGGATGAGATGATGGAGGAGTTGCAGAAGAGTTGCAAACATAAGAAAAGCAACGGCTGCAAAATGAAATAAAAGTGGATACAAATTAAGAAGTTGCACAAGGAAGACGCGGGGTATCCTGCGTCTTTTTTTATGCAACGGTTTTGTGGAAGCGCTGAACGGCGAAGAGGAGTACTATGGAGCCGATTAGAAAGAGGCCGAGCATCTCGGGCCAGAGGATATCGATCCCGACCCCTTTCAGAAAGATACCGCGGATGATGACGAGGTAGTAGCGGAGCGGGTTCAAGAACGTCAGCCACTGGACGGTTTCCGGCATGTTTTCGATGGGAAAGGCGAACCCGGAGAGGAGCATGGTCGGAAAGACGAAGAAGAAGGCGCTCATCATCGCCTGCTGCTGGGTCTGGCTTATGGTGGAGATGAAGAGCCCGAAACCGAGGGAGCTCATGAGGAAAAGGGCGGTGGCGCCGAACAGGAGGAGGAGGCTTCCCCGAATGGGAACCCCGAACCAGAAGTATGCCACGGCCGTGATCATGGCAACGTCGACATACCCGATCAGGACGAACGGGATGGTCTTTCCGAGGATGAACTCGACCTTTGTGATGGGAGTCGCGATGATCTGTTCCATGGTGCCGATCTCTTTTTCCCGGACCACCGCCATGCTCGACAGAAGCATGGTGATGATGAGCACAATGTTGGCGATGACCGCCGGAACATAGAAATTGCTGCTCTCCAGGTTCTCGTTGAACCAGGCGCGGCTTTCAAGCTCTACTCCACCCACCCCTATCGGCACTACGCCGATCTTTGCCTGTTGCGCCGCAAAAAGCAGTTCGTTGTAACGTCCCGCTATTCTCGAAGCATAGTTCAGCACGATCCCTGCGGTATTGGAATCGGCCCCATCGAGGATGATCTGGAGGGAGGCGGGGCGCCCGGCGACCAGGGTGGCGCCCATTCCCCGGTTCATCTTAAGAACCGCCTTGACCTCGCCACGATCGATCAGTTCCCGGACCCGGAGGTCTTCCCGGATATACTCGGTCACGTCAAAATAGCCGGAGCGGATGAACTGCGCCGTCAGGTCGCGGCTTTCCCGGCTGTTATCCAGATCATAGATCGCCGTCTTTATGTGCCTGACATCGGTATTTACCGCATAACCGAAAACCACGGTCTGGAACACCGGGATGACGAACAGGATAAAACGCATCCGCGGGTCACGGAGCGCCTGGATGATCTCCTTGATGAGCATGCATTTCAGGCGTTCGAACATTATATGATCTTCTTTCTGAACTTCCTCATGGCCAAAGCCAGGACGACTATGCTGAAAACCGCCAAAAACCCCGCTTCTCCGGCCAGGATATCGAGCCCCACCTCCTTCAGGTATATGCCGCGCAGGATGGTCACGAAATAGCGGGCCACGATTATATGGGTTACACCCCTGATAACCAGGGGCATGTTATCAATGGGGAAGATAAACCCCGAAAGGAGAAAAGCCGGCAGCATGGTCGATACCAGGGCGAGCTGGGAGGCCATGCGCTGGTTTTTGGTGACGATACTGATGAGGATGCCGAGGGAGAGAGCGCCGGTCAGAAAGACAAGCGACATGCCGAAAAGAAGCCACAGACTGCCGCGCAACGGCACTGCAAAGACGAACTCGCCGACCAGCACGGCCAGTAGCAGATCGAGAATACCTATACTGAAATAGGGGATTAGTTTGCCGATGATCAGTTCCGGTCCCTTGAGGGGGGTGGAGATCAACTGCTCCATGGTGCCGGTCTCCCATTCGCGGGCCACGGTCAGGGAAGTCAGGAGGGCGGCGATGACCATCATGATGACCGCAATCAGGCCGGGAAAGATATAATTCCTGGAAATCATGTCGGCATTGAACCACAAGCGGGGACGTATGTCGAGTTGACCGGCTGAGGAAACTACGCCGTGACGGCGCGTCTGTTCCAGCATAACCTCCCGCGAATAGGAAAGGGCGACACTTTCGGCGTATCCCAGGGCAATGGTGGCGGTGTTGGAATCGCTCCCGTCGAGGATAGCCTGGATCCGGGCCTTTTCACCGGTTTCAATGCGGCGGGCGAAATCCGTGGGAATGACCAGGGCGATCAGCGCGTCCCGGCGGTCAATGGCGCGTTCGATAT
>JBGPID010000198.1:0-5983 GCA_041484725.1 Geobacteraceae bacterium
GTCTATTTTGGAGAAATAGCCGAACAGGGGGCTGTTTGCCAGTTTCAGGAGGCGGGCGGTCAGGCCCTGATCCTCGGATATGATCCTGGTGATATCAGCGATGGAACTCCGCGGATGGTTGATGACCGAGGTCAAGCGTTCATAGATGAGGGGCAGGGAGTATGCGGCTTCCGTCTGGTTGACGAGCCGTTGCAGCATATCCGGATGCAAGGGGCTAACGGTCGCCATGGCGGGCCTCCCGGTCGATCCGCATGCGCAGGAGTTCCTTCATGGCTGGATGGGTGAGATCGGCATGGCAAAAGCGGGGGGTAATTTCACCTTCTATGGCAGACCATAACTCCGGAGCGATTCCGTTTGCGAATTCGGGACTCTCGGGATCTTCCTCCGCGCCAGCCAAGTCAACCTCTATGATACCCCAGGTGCGCAATATATAGAGGTTCCTGTCGTTCAGTTCAGTGCCGCCCCTGAGGAGCAACCGGCCGGAGCGGTCGCGCACATCGGATGCCAGTACCATTCCCGGGATCAGGTTGTCGGTGGGGATCTTCCCCATGAGTGACCTCTATGAGCGGAGAGATTGATAGATATGGCTATATAATCGGCATAATGATAAAAAACTTTAAAATAACCTCGTTAAACTGATCCGGACAAAGGGGCAAATGGGATTTTTTGACCTGCGTCATGTCTACCGTTCACTTTTTCATCCAGAATGCACCCATGGAACAATTCACCATCCCACAGAAGAAGGATCTGAAGATCCTGATCAACTTCGTCCGGGTTTACTGCGTGGCGAAGCATGATGCTCAGGCCAGGGTAAATGTTGAACTGCGGGAAATAGCCGGCAAGGAAACCCTCCTTTGCCTGGAGTGCGCGGGAGTGCTGGAGCATGCCCTGGAAAAGCGGCGCAATTGCCCGCTGGAGCCCAAGCCTTCCTGCAAGAAATGCCGTATCCACTGCTACGGCAAGGATCACCGTGCGCGAATAAGGGAGATTATGGCATTTTCCGGGCGGCGGATGATTTTACGCGGTAGATTGGATTATCTCCGTCATTATCTTTTTTGACTTTCTCACCCATTCGAATTAACATCATTTCACAGGAGTATAAACATGATTAGAAAGATTGTCCAAATAGATCGGGAGAGATGCAACGGCTGCGGTATCTGCGTCCCTGCCTGCGCGGAAGGGGCCATAAAGATCGTTGACGGCAAGGCGGTACTTTCCGCCGACAACCTCTGTGACGGGCTGGGGGCATGCCTCGGCGAGTGCCCGCAGGATGCCATCACGGTTATCGAGCGGGCAGCCGACGAGTTTGATGAAGATGCCGTGGCAAGGCACCTCGGGAAAACGGCAGATGAAGCAGCAACACTAAAGACCCGCCATGGGCAAAATAACCATCACACTCAGCACCATGGTGGATGCCCCGGCTCCCGGTCCATGTCTCTCTCCCCGCAGCAGGCCACCACATCGTCTGCCGCGGCAAAACAGCCGAGCCGGCTACGCCAGTGGCCGGTTCAGCTCCACCTGGCGCCGGTCAATGCCCCCTACTTTCAGGATGCCGATCTGCTGATCGCCGCCGACTGCGTCCCGTTCGCCTATGCGGATTTCCACAGGGACTTCCTGGCGGGGAAGGCGGTTCTGATCGGCTGTCCCAAGCTGGATGACAACCGCTTTTATCAGGAGAAGCTGACCGAACTGTTCCGCGTCGCCAACTTAAGGAGCATTACCGTGCTGCGCATGGAGGTCCCCTGCTGCGGCGGGATCGTCATGGCCGCACGCCAGGCGCTGGCGGCATCGGAGCAGGATATCCCGTTTCATGAGGTGACGATCACCATCAGCGGAGAAGCGAGGGAGTGAATCAGGGGTGTAGGCTGAAGGCTGAAGGAAACATATCACAAAACTTTAACGCTCGAAACAAGGGTTTTTTACTAACAGCCTTCAGCCTGCCTCCTCCGCCAAAACAGCCCAGGCTGCGGCGGCCGGGTCAGTCTAACAACCTGTATTTAGGGGGGACATTATGGAAGAGCGTATACCAAGGGTCCGCGCGGCCATGGAAGAGTACTTCGGCAACGATTCAAGAAGGATTGATCATGCCTTGCGGGTCACCTCTTTTGCCAGCAGGCTCATGGCAGAGGAACCTGCGGACCCAGAGCTGGTGCTGGCAACCGCCCTGTTGCACGACATCGGGATTCGCGAAGCGGAACGCAAATTCGGCTCATCCGCCGGCAACCTGCAGGAGCTTGAAGGGCCGCCGGTGGCCCGGGAAATCCTGGCCCGACTCGGTTACAATGAGTCGTTCATCACCGAGGTCTGTCAGATCATCGCCTCCCATCATTCCCCCGGCGAGGTGGAGACCGACAACTTCCGGATCATCTGGGATGCCGACTGGCTCGTCAATCTGGGGGATGAGTGCGATCTCAGTGAGCGGGACAAAACCGAAAAAATAATCGAGAAAACCTTCATGACCGGTACCGGCAAGGGTATGGCTAAAGAAATATACCTCAAAGGATAAATAAGATAATTTTTGTCTTTTGCAGTTGACAAGCCGCCGGATGACTGGTATCTGTTTGTACATGAATACAATGATCAAGCGAAAGGAGATAATCAATCATGTGCAATTGTACACTGGTCACCAGGGAGGCCCCCGATTTCACTGCTGACGCCGTCATGCCCGACAACGGCTTCGGCACCATCAAGCTTTCCAGTTTCCGCGGCAAGAACGTGGTGCTGTTCTTTTACCCCCTCGACTTCACCTTTGTCTGCCCCTCCGAGATCCTTGCCTTCAACAAGAGGCTGGCAGAGTTCCAGGCAAGAAACTGCGAGGTGATAGGCGTATCCGTCGATTCCAAGTTCACCCACCTGGCCTGGAAGAATACCCCGGTGGATCAGGGTGGTATCGGCAACATCCAGTACCCGCTGATCGCCGATCTCAAAAAGGAGATCGCCAAGGATTACGGCGTCCTCTTCGAGAGCGCGGGGGTGGCCCTGCGCGGCCTCTTCCTCATCGATACGAAGGGAATTGTCCGTCACGCCCTGATAAACGACCTCCCGTTAGGTCGGAACGTCGCCGAGGCCCTGCGTATGGTCGATGCCCTGCAGTTTGTGGAAACCCACGGCGACCAGGTTTGCCCGGCCAACTGGGAGGAAGGGGCCGAAGCGATGAAACCTACCGCCGAGGGGGTCGCGGATTATCTGGCCAAGCATGCGAAGGGGTAAGTAAATCAGGTGGTTAGACTAAAGGCTGTAGGAGGATAAAAACCCGGTTGACAGGCAAAAGGACAAATCCTTCAGTCTTCAGCCTTCAGCCTGTTTTTGACTTAAATGGATGAACTCCGTTTCGAAGAAAACCTGATACTGTTCGGCGCCGACCCGACTGAAGGGATTGTCGCCGCTGAACTGGCGGGGCGATTCATCCGGCTCTTCATCCGTGATAGCGGCGGGGTACGATTCAAGGACGATCCCTTCCACCCCTTTATCCTGTTGGCGGACCCTGAACTTCTGGCCGGCTTCCCGGGGGAAGCCGGCGTAAGAGAGTTACAGGGCAACGGAGAATACCGCTTCATCGCCTCCTTCCGTGAGTGGCGCGACTGCCTGACCGCCAGGGACCATCTCGCCAAGAAGAGCGGCAAGACCCCGTCCGCCCCCGAAGCCCCCTACCTCTATCTCTCGGATCCGGTGCATCAGCATTTTCTTATCTCCGGCAAGACCCTCTTCAAGGGGATCGATTTCTCCTCCATCAGACGTCTCGCCCTGGATATAGAGACCTTTTGCACCGCGGGTTTCGAGTTCTCCAACCCCGAACGGGCGGAAGACCGGATCATTTCCATCGCCCTCATGGATGAGAGCGGTCATGGAGATGTTCTGTTCGGCCATGACATGGAGGAGAAGGAGATGCTGACCCGCCTGTCGGCGATTATCCGCGAACGGGACCCGGATGTCATCGAGGGGCACAATATTTTCCGTTTTGATCTGGAATATATCCGGTTGCGGGCGGCCCGCTACGGGATCAGGCTTCCCTGGGGGAGGGACGGCAGCGAACCGCGGGTCCATCCGTCCCGCTTCACCATTGCGGAACGAAGCATAGATTACCCCCGCTGGAACATTTACGGCCGCCATATCATCGACACCTACTTCCTGCTGCAGATTTACGATATGAGCGCCCGGGAGATGGAGAGCTACGGATTGAAAGCAGCGGCCATCCACTTCGGTCTGGCGGCGCCGGACCGGATCTATCTCGACCGGGGAAAGCTCAATCTCACCTACAATGAAGACCCCGAATCGCTGAAAAAGTACAACATGGATGATGTCCGGGAAACCCTGGCCCTCTCCCGGCTCTTGTCTTATCCCGTATTCCTGCAGACCCGCATGTTTCCCTATTCATACCAGAACTGCCTGATCAGGGGGAACGCCACGAAAATCAACGCGCTGCTGCTCCGGGAATATCTGCGCCGTGCCATTGCCATTCCCAAGCCAAAGGCAGGCGGCAGTTTCGAGGGGGGGTACAACAATGTCTTCATCACCGGGGTGGTCGGTCCCATCGTCCATTGCGATGTGGCTTCCCTCTATCCTTCCCTGCTGCTTAGCTACGGCCTTACGCCGATGGGGGACAGCCTCGGCCTGTTCCTTCCGTTGCTGCAGGAGTTGCGGGAATTCCGTCTGGCAGCCAAAAAGCGCGTCCGTTCGGCAACAGACCCGTTCCTGCGCGACTATTACCAGGCCCTGCAGCAAGCCTTCAAGGTGCTGATCAATTCATTCTATGGCTATCTCGGCACCTCAATCCACAATTTTTCCGATACGGCGCTTGCCGCAGAAGTGACCAGGCTGGGGCGGGAAACGATCCGGAGCATGCTCACCTGGCTGGAGATGAAAGGCGCCCGGTCCGTGGAGGTGGACACGGACGGAATCTATTTTATCCCGCCCGGCGACGTTTCCTCCGCGGAGCAGGAAGAGGCGCTGGTAGAGGAGCTATCACAGACCCTGCCGGCCGGCATCGATGTCGAACTGGATGGCCGATACCTGGCCGTCTTCTCCTATAAGATGAAAAACTATGCACTGCTTGGTTATGACGGCCGGATTATTGTCAAGGGAAGTGGCCTCAAGTCACGGGGAATAGAAAAATACCTCCGGGAATTCATGCGGGAAATGATCAGCCTTTTATTGCGGGGAGACGGGGAGCTGGTCGATATGCTCTATTGCTCTTACCTGGATAAACTGCAGAAACACCACTTCCCTATCGCCTGGCTGGCAAAGACCGAAACCCTCGGCGAATCGCCTGCCGTCTACCGGATGAAGGTGAAACTGGGGAAACGCAACCCGGCTGCGGCATTCGAGATTGCCCTGAAATCAGGGCATGATTACCGGGCCGGTGATCAGATAAGCTATTATGTGGCCGGGCATGGCAAGGGGGTGACCGCCTATGAGCATTGTCGCTCGGTTGCGGGCTATGATCCGGCCCACCCTGACGAAAATACGGCTTACTACATCGACAAGCTCACCCAGCTAAAGAAGAAGTTCTCGCCATTCCTCCCTGAAGAAAAAACGCTATTTGATTGAACTTGCACCGGTTCTGGCTTGCCACCCGCATATATTTGTGATAAAAGGGAGATGATGTAAAATCGCTCATCCCTTGAAAGGAGTGAATTATGCGTGGTTATATTGCTCTGTTTTCGTTTTTGTTGTTGCAGGGTCTTGTTTATCCCAGTTTTGCCCAAGAGTCGCCAAAACCGGAAACCATCGTGGGAAAGATGGCCTTCAAATTCACGCGCGGCATTACCAATGTAGCCACTTGTGTCGTTGAGATCCCCAAACAGTCCTACCTGAGCGTCCGTGACCAGGGGGGGGTGGGTTTTGTGGTCGGTCCGCTCAAGGGGATCGGCATGGCCGCTTACCGGGCCTTAATCGGGAGTGTAGAAACCGTGTTTTTCCTGGTGCCGCAGCCCGGTTACTACGAACCCATGGTTGACCCCGATTTAGTCTGGGATGGCTGGGA
>JBGPID010000199.1:0-5921 GCA_041484725.1 Geobacteraceae bacterium
CGCCAGACATACAGCCAGGTTGGAACAGTAGAGAGGGTTCCTTTCCATGCTGACAGCCTTTTCCAGAAGCGCCAATGCAGCACCGCTTTCCCCGTTTTTCAGGGTTTCCATCCCCATGGTAAAAAGTTCTTCAGCTTCCATTTTGGACATGGGACAAACCTCTTTTTCATTTAATTGTATGGATAACCCTGGAGCATCCGGTTGCGTCAGGTCCATGAATAAATCATCATAAAATTTGGCCGCCTCTCACCTTTATCGGTGATAAGGATTTGGCAATTCAGTAATTTTGTTTATAATATAATACATTTTTGCAAGGAAATAAAGCAAATGAAGACAAAGGGTCCATTTATCCCCCGCGAAGAATACGCGACCGTCCGGCAGGCAATAAAGACGCTCATTGAGCGGCGCTCCCTTTCTGCCCGGGATATCTCATCAATAGTGCGAATCTCTGAAAAAGAGGTTCTCGATCACCTGGAGCATATCCGGATTGCTTCCCACAAGGACGGACAGCATCTCCTGCTGACCCCGGCACTCTGCAAGAAATGCGGTTTTATCTTCAGAAAGAGGGAGCGCCTCGCCAGGCCGGGCAAATGTCCGGTCTGCCGCAACGAGCAGATAGCCGAGCCGCTCTATGGCATCCGTTGATTGTTTCCCTTGTGCGGGTAGATCCGTGGTTTCAGGATTTCCTCCACTTCCCGCGCCATCCTCTGCCGATGGGTCCCCTGCCAGTATAGCCTGCCGCACGAAGGGCAGGAGCGAAAAACTTCCTGAGTTGCATAAACATAGGGCGGCACCATGTCGCGGACGGCGCTCTTGTCGACTTCCACAAGGAGGGAATTGCACTCCAGGCAGCGGGTGAGGAAACGGTCGGTCGGGTCGATGGCAAAGTGTACGACCACCTGGCGGAGCTGGTCGCGGAAATGGTCCCCCACAACGAAAAAATGATTGTTGCGCGCCCCCCTGCGCCGCACCAGCAGAGTATCCCTGGTAAGGAGCAGGCGGCCGGCCCGGGCGGCCCGCGCCACCACTTCCTCATCCCCGATCGAAGGGAAGTATTCCACGTCACACCCCAGGACCCGCAGCCAGCGGGCCAGCTTCCCGAGCATGGCATCGGCGAAGAAACGGGGATCGCCTCCATCCGCATGGATCGGTCCCGTTTCTTCTTCTTCCGTTATATGGCCAATCATAAAAACCTACCTGCATTACCAGGAACCGTTCCGCTGAAACAAATTCCTGGTAAAAGCGTTGATTTCCCACCCTGTCCCTCTATCTTACCGGGTGTCTTTCATTATAATCCGATAGTTGCAGAGCTTCAACTTTTACAGCCGCATTTTTCACAGCCGCAAGTTGCAATAAATCGCGATTTATGTTCTAATCAACCGGTGGCATCCAACGTTTTCATAGCCCTGGGATCGAACCAGGGAGACCGGGAATTGAACCTGCTGCGCGCAATAGCCGAAATCGGCAGGCTCGCCGCTACGCGGATCACCGCCCTGTCAAGCTTTTATGACACTCAGCCGGTCGGCCCGGTCAACCAGGATAACTTCCTGAACGCGACGCTGAAACTGGAAACCTCCCTTTCCCCGCACCAGCTTCTGGACGAATTGCAGCGGATCGAAACCGCGGTATTCAAACGGAAAAGAACTATTCACTGGGGGCCGCGCCCCATGGATCTGGACATCCTCTTCTACGGGGAGCTCATACTCACAGAAGAAGAGCTGACCATACCGCACCCCAGGCTGCACGAACGGGGTTTCGTGCTGGTCCCTCTGGCGGAGATCGCCCCGGAGTTCATCCATCCGGTGCTGCAGAATAGCATTGCGGAGCTTTTGGCATCACTGAAAACGACGGAGCATGTCAAGAAGTATGTTTAATCGATCTGATTTTTAGGAGAGTGATGTGATAAGACTACTGATGTGGATCCTTTTGGGCTATGTTATTTACCTCGTATTCAAGGGGTTCATGGCGAAAAAAGAGATTCCCAAAGAAACGCCTTCCTCCGCGGATGACACGCACCGCGACCCGATCTGCGGGGTTTACGTGGCTGAGGATGACGCCATTGTCGGCAAGCTCGAGGGGAAAAGGATATTCTTCTGTTCCATGGCCTGTCTGGAAAAGTTTCAGGAAAAGGTGACGCATAAGGAATAAACCGTTCAGCATGCCGGGCGGATTTTATCTGCACGCAGGACGCTGAACGCAGCACGATAATAACCGGGAGGCAGCAAATGAAATTTTTTATCGATACCGCGGATGTGAAGGAGATACGGGAGGCCCATGAACTGGGGCTGGTGGACGGGGTGACGACCAACCCGTCGCTGATAGCCAAGTCCGGCAGAAAATTTGTCGATGTGATCAATGAGATCACCGGGATCGTCGATGGTCCCATTTCCGCCGAGGTGGTTTCACTTGACCACGACGGCATGATCAGGGAGGCGGAGGCCCTGGCCGCGATCCATCCGAATATCGTGGTCAAGGTCCCGATGACCCCGGAAGGGCTGAAGGCTACCAAGACACTCCATGAGAAGGGAATCAGGGTCAACGTCACCCTCATCTTCACCCCCATGCAGGCGCTTGTGGCGGCCAAGGCCGGAGCGACCTACGTCTCCCCCTTCATCGGCCGGCTCGACGACATCGCCCAGGACGGCATGGGGATCATCGAGGATATCCGCACCATTTTCGACAACTACGGCTATGAAGCCGAGATCATCGTCGCCAGCGTCAGGAACCCGGTCCATGTCCTGAACGCCGCCCTGATCGGCGCGGATATCGCCACCATCCCCTTTTCCGTGATCATGCAGCTCACCAAACACCCGCTGACCGACGCGGGGCTGAAGAAGTTCCTGGAGGACTGGGAGAAGGTGCCGAAGTAGCCCGGCTTCGGTAAAAGTCCATCTGCGGCGTTACGCTCGTCGCGTGGCACTCAACGTACCTCCAGTACGCCTCGCGTCACGCTCCTCGCGTGCCTTGCAGCTGGAGCTTTTCCCTGTGCCGGTGATCATGACCCAAGCAAAAGTCCCGATAGATCGTCGCATCTCCGGGGCTTTGCCATATCTGGAGCGTAATGTTTATTGTCAATGATGCCCGTATCCTGTATTATTCGGCCCGGGCACTTTTTCTCCTGTGCCGCCAGACATAGACGGTGATCAGCAGGGCGCTGAAGATGACCACGCCGATAACCGCCTGGTGGGAATGCTTGATGATCAGTTCCTGGTTTTCACCGATGATGTAGCCGATCAGGGTGAGCACAGTACACCAGAGACCGGCGCCGAGCAGGGTATAGAGGGCGAATTTCCAGTGGTGCATCCCGGCCAGCCCGGCCGGGAGGGATATCAGGTGGCGCACCACCGGCAGCAACCTGCCGATGAAGGTTGATATTTCGCCATGTTTGTGAAAAAATGTCTCCACCTTGGCGAACTTCTCCTCGGTGATCCAGACATATTTGCCGTATTTCAGAAGCAGCGGCCGTCCGAGATATCGGGCCGCGAAATAGTTGGCATAGGCGCCGACTAGGCTCCCGGCGGTGCCGCAGAGGATGGCGATAATTATGTTCATCTTCCCCTCGGCGGCCCAATAGCCGGCAGGGGGCATCACCAGCTCACTGGGGAGGGGGATGACCGAACTTTCCATTGCCATCAGTAGGAAAATGCCGGGATAACCGAGTTTTAGGATCGTTGCCAGAAGCCAGTTTATTAACGTTTGCAGCATGCATAACCTCGTTGGGACAGGGTTTGTTAGCCCCGCATTCTAGCGGCTATGTTTGAAAAAAGCCAGTAAAACAAGTAAGGGCATGCGGTGAATTTTCTCGACAGATTGCAAAACGAGGTCCTGGTCGGCGACGGCGCCATCGGCACCATGCTCTATGCCAAAGGGGTGGGGCTTGAGGCCAACTTCGAGCACTTGAACCTCGTCCGGCCGGAGCTGGTCCTGGAGCTGCACGGCGAATACATCGCCGCCGGCGCCCAGGTCATCGAGACCAACACCTTCGGCGCCAACTACACGAAACTTGCGGCCATCGGGCTCGACAAGAAGGTGCGTGACATAAATCTGCACGGAGCTCGGCTGGCGCGCCGGGCAGCAGAAGGGCATGACCTCTTCGTGGCAGGTTCCGTGGGGCCGCTTGCACGGATCAAGGGAGAGGAGAGAGAGATTTCCCCCTCCGAGGCAGCGGATGTCTTCCGCGAGCAGTGCCGGGCACTTGCCGAAGGGGGAGTGGACCTATTCATCCTTGAGACCTTTTCCGACCTTGATCAGTTGAAGATCGCCCTTGAGGCCGCCGGCGAAACCGGGTTGCCGGCCATCGCCTGTATGGCCTTCATGGAGGGAGGACGCAACGCCGGCGGGGTGGGGGCGGAAAAGGTGGCCCTGGAACTGGCCGACGCCAAAGCCTCCGTCATCGGCGCCAACTGCGGGGCAGGGCCCCTTGAGATCCTGCGCAATATCAAAAGGATGGCCGGGATCACGGACCTCCCGTTGGCGGCCTATCCCAACAGCGGCTTTCCCGAATACGTGGAAGGCCGTTACATTTATCGTACCACCCCTGAATACTTCGCCGCCATGGCCCTGGAGATGGTCGCCGCGGGCGCCAATCTCATCGGCGGCTGCTGCGGCACCACCCCTGAGCATATCCGCTGTCTCGCCGCAAAACTGCGCGGCTTGAGCCCCGTCTTCAGGGCGGCTCACGCGCCTGTCGAGTCCGTCGAGGAGCAGCCGGCGCCTGCCGCAACCATTGAGGGCTTCCTGGCCGACTGGGGAAAGAGAAAGATCGTCACCGTGGAACTCGATCCCCCCCGCGGCCTCGACTGCGCCAGGGTACTTACCGGCAGCCGGGCGCTCAAGGATGCGGGGGCGGATGCCATCAACCTGGCGGAAAACCCTCTGGCCCGGGTCCGGATGGGCAACATCGCCCTGGGAAGCAGAGTCCAGCGGGAGGTTGGCATCGAGGTGATCGTCCACATCACATGTCGCGACCGCAACCTTCTCGGACTCCAGTCGGAGCTATTGGGTGCAAGCCTGCTGGGGATACGCTCCATCCTTGCCGTTACCGGCGATCCCGCCAGACTTGGGGACCAGGCCGGGGCCTCGTCGGTGTTCGACCTGAACTCCTTCGGCCTGATCAAGCTCTTAAGTGACCTGAACAACGGGGTCAACGGCCAGGGGAACCCGATCGGCGGCAGCACCGGTTTCACCATCGGTTGCGCCTTCAATCCCAATACTACGAAAATGGAGGCACAGGTTGCCAGGCTCGCAAAAAAGGCCGCCTGCGGCGCCCGCTTCGCCCAGACCCAGCCGCTCTACGATGTCGCCAGACTGGATGAGATGCTGGAGTTGACCTCCCACCTTGCGCTACCGATCCTGCCGGGGATACTCCCCCTTGTCAGCGAACGGAACTGCGAATATCTCCACAACGAGGTGCCTGGGATCGTCATTCCTGCGGAGGTGCGGGAACGGATGCGGGGAAAAGATAAGGAGGCGGGGGTGCGGGAAGGGCTCGCCATCGCCCGGGAGTTCATTGCCCAGGTCAGGGATCGGGTCGGCGGCTTTTATCTCATCCCCCCTTTCGGCAAATATGAGATCGCCGCGGAACTGGTCGCATTCATCAAGGGTTGATGAAGTCGTTTTGGACCCCGGTTCGCTGCATTAAATGTTATCCAAGAAAGGAATTTTATGAAAACCTTCCACCTGTTGCTTATGTCGGCTGCCCTGCTCATCCTTTCGTCCTGCCAGTCCATGCGTGACCAGAAAGTGGCTGAGGATTTCACCAACGCTTCCCGTGGCTACCTCAACATGGTGCGTTGGCACGAACTCGAAAAGGCCCCCCTTGCCTTCATCGACGATTCGCTGCGCGAAGATTTCCAGAAAAGGATTGAGGCAGCCAGGGAAGTAAAGATTTTCGATTACCGGGTCAGAAACCTGCATTGCGA
>JBGPID010000200.1:0-5841 GCA_041484725.1 Geobacteraceae bacterium
TCCAATTCGGAAACGAGGGATTTTTCGTCCTGGCAAGGAAATCAAAGGATTGCGCGGAGGCGTACATCGGTACGCCGCACAAGCAAGCCCGAAGATTGACGCCGCCAGGGCGGAAAAGAACCGTTTCCGGATGGAAACTAGTGTAGTATACTTGAGACCACACAGAAGACCACACCAAAGAATTAAGGCAATAAAAAAGGACTCGGGCAATAGCCTAAGTCCTTTTCTTTTGGTGGGCGCGCGCGGGTTCGAACCGCGGACCTGACGATTAAGAGTCGCCTGCTCTACCAGCTAAGCTACGCGCCCGGAGTGTGAAAAAATGAAGCTATTAAATAGCCCATTAAAAGTAAAATGTCAAGAACGACTTTGCTCTGTGACAAATCTTCTGGGGCGATCTCTAATAAACATGATACAATATGGACACTACCCAGCGGAGTCTTTAACCTATGACAGAGCCCATCGCCAGCGGCAGCGGCACTCGTAAAACCACCCCCTACCGGTGGCTAGCGACTGTGCTCCCAATCATCGACTGGCTTCCCAATTACCGGTCGTCATGGTTGTGGCCTGACTTCATCGCCGGGCTTACGCTGGCGGCGTACGCGGTGCCGGTGGCGATTGCCTACTCCTCGCTGGCCGGTTTGCCCCCCCAGGCGGGTCTTTATTGCTTCATTTTCGGCGGCGCACTCTACGCACTGTTTGCCTCATCCCGCCACCTTGCCGTCGGCCCCACTGCCGCTATCTCGGTCATGGTGGCGAGTGTGGTGGGGACAATGGCCGGTGGCGATGACTCCCTCTATGCGGCCATTGCCGCGCTGACAGCCGGGATAGTTGCCGTGATCTGCTTTCTTGCCTGGCTCTTGCGGCTGAGCAACTTTGTGAACTTCATTTCCGAAACGATCCTCCTCGGTTTCAAGGCGGGGGCAGCAGTCAGCATAGCCTCCATGCAACTGCCGAAACTGTTCGGTCTCCCCGGAGGGGGGAACCATTTTATCGAACGCATTATCATCCTCGGCCGCCAGCTCGGTGATACGAACCCGACCGTGCTTATTATAGGCGTCGGCGCGCTTTTGCTGCTGGCGATCGGCGAGCGGCTCCTCCCGAGACGTCCGGTGGCGCTGCTGGTGGTCGTACTCTCCATCGTTGTCGCGTCGCTGTTCGGGCTTGCCGATCGGGGGGTAAGGCTCATAGGAGTCATTCCCGCGGGACTGCCCCATTTCGCTTTCCCCAATATAGGGATGCAGCATGTGGAGGGATTGGTGGAACTCGCCTTCGCCTGTTTTCTGCTCTCATACATCGAAAGTATATCGGCGGCGCGGACCTTCGCCCTGAAGCATGACTATCCGGTGGATGCGCGCCAGGAACTGCTGGGACTGGCCGCGGCAAACATGGCGGCGGCTGTCGGACACGGGTTTCCCGTTGCCGGCGGGTTATCCCAATCGGCTGTGAACGAGAGGGCCGGGGCGCGGACACCGCTGTCGCTCATCTTTGCGTCGCTGACACTGACGATGGTGCTGTTGTTCCTGACCGGCCTGCTCCGTAATCTGCCGGACGTTGTTCTTGCCGCCGTAGTCCTCGTTGCCCTGGCGAACCTGGTAAAACTTTCTGATTTCAAGCGCCTCTGGCATATCAGCAGATTTGAGTTTCAGGTGGCGCTGGTAGCATTCGCGGGGGTACTTTTCTTCGGCATTCTGAAGGGAGTGATGTTCTCGGCCGTGGCATCGATCCTGTTTCTCCTGCGCCTCATGGCTGCCCCCCATGTCGCCCCTTTGGGACGAATCCCGGGCACCGAGCGGTTTACGGATATAACCCGTCATCCGGACAATGAACTGATTCCCGGTCTGTTTATGTTCCGCGTAGAGGCGCCACTTCTTTACTTCAACGTGGAGAGCATCGATAAAACCGTGCTCAGGCATGTTCATTCCTCTGTTCCGCCGGTCAGGATGGTTGTCTGCGATCTCTCTTCCTCGCCTTACATCGATGCATCGGGAGCGCAGATGCTGGCGCATCTTCAGGACCAGCTCGCGCGGGAAAATATCCAGTTCAGGGTCGCCGATGCCCATGCGGAAGTCCGCGATATCGTGCGCGCCATGGGTATCGATCAGCGCCTCGGGGGAGTCAGCCGGCGCACATCGATTCCGGATATCATTGACGAGTTTCACAACCAGACGTCCACGAAAAATTGATCCCGCCGCTTTGCGTGACCTTCATCTATTTCATCTTTGTACACTCTTTTCGACTTTCGGATAGCCCTGAGGTTGTTGCGACAAGTTTCGGGGTTTGACTGTCATAGCAGTAAACATAGACTGTCTGAGCATCGTTCTGTTTCATTTCTATCATGTACTTTTCCTGACATGCAGTCAGGGCCTTCTGCATATCCTGCGGCCATGGCGTCTGATCTTTGCCCGGTATATATGGATATATGGCAAATTTCAGCTGGGCTTTGTCATCACTGCATATGTTTCTCTCCTTCGAGAACTGTGCTATGATTGTACCCATGGCAGTTTGCTCTTTTTTGATTTTTTCCATATCATCCTCAGATTTGGCGGTAACAATGCCGATAAATATAAGGCAGATGATAAGGATAGCGGGAAAGAGCAGGTAATTTTTCATCATTGTCCTCCTTTTGTCTGGTTGGCAATAGCTTAGAATTCGGCGTGGCGCGGCGTTCTGGGAAACGGTATCACGTCCCTGATGTTTTCCATCCCTGTCAGGTACATGAGGAGCCGTTCGAAGCCGAGGCCGAATCCGGCATGGGGGCATGAGCCCCAGCGTCTCGTCTCCATATACCACCAGAGCCCCGCCTGATCGATCCCCAACGCATTCATCCGCTCCGTGAGCAGGTCCAGCCGCTCCTCCCGCTGGCTGCCGCCGATGATCTCCCCTACCTTGGGAACGAGCAGGTCCATGGCGGCGACGGTGCGGCAGTCATCGTTCATCCGCATGTAGAATGCCTTGATCTCCTTCGGGTAGTTGATGATGAAGACCGGCCCGCCTATCACCTGCTCGGTGATGTAGCGCTCATGCTCCGATTGCAGGTCGAGACCCCACTCCACCGGGAATTCGAATGTCGTCGTTGCCTTTTGCAGCTCTTTGACCGCCTCCGTATACTCCATCACGGCAAAGCGGGATGCGACAACCTTTTCGATGCGGGCAATCAGCCCCTTGTCCAGATGTTCGTTGAAAAACTCCATATCCTCCCGGCAATTGTCGAGGACATGGCTGCAGAGAAAGCGTAGAAATTCTTCCGCCAGGGCGGCATCAGCCATCAGGTCGGCAAAGGCCATCTCCGGCTCGATCATCCAGAACTCCGCCGCGTGCCGGGCGGTGTTGGAGTTCTCGGCGCGGAAGGTGGGCCCGAAGGTGTAGATATCGGAAAAGGCCAGGGCGAAGAGTTCCCCTTCCAGCTGGCCGCTGACCGTAAGCCCCGTCGCCTGGCCGAAGAAGTCGCCGGAGAAATCGACTGCACCGTCCACCAATGGGGGGCGCGCCAGGTCGAGGGTGGTGGTCCGGAACAATTCGCCCGCCCCCTCGCAGTCGTTGGCGGTAATGATCGGGGTATGGACATAGAGGAACCCACGCTCGCCGAAAAAGCGATGGATTGCCTGGGCAAGCGAGGAGCGGACCCGGAAGACCGCGCCGAATGTATTGGTGCGCGGCCGGAGATGGGCGACGGTGCGCAGGTACTCGAAACCGTGGCGCTTCTTCTGCATGGGGTAGCTCTCATCGGCCGGGCCGACTATCTCTATTTGCTCCGCCCGCAGCTCATGCTTTTGCCCCGCGGCGGGCGATTCCATCAGTCTCCCCCGCACCTTCAGCGCCGCACCTGTGCCGAGGCGGGACACCTCTTCGTAGTTCTCAAGTGTGGGATCGGCCACAACCTGGAGGCTTGCCAGGCACGAGCCGTCGTTCAGGGCAATGAAGGCGACCTCCTTCCCCACCCGCACGCTTCGGCTCCACCCGGCAACCTGCAATTCAGCCCCAACTGGGAAATCCGCCAGCGCCTCCTTTATCCTGGTTCTCTCTCTCATGGTAAATTCTCCGATTCCTTGTCTTCAGGAAATTCTAACACAACACGAGGCGTCCGCCAAAGAAATCATCCTAAGAACGGCAATCCAACCAGGGTAAACAGGATAACTACGTATAAATGATGTATTATTTCATAATTCATCCTTTGAATGTCCTTCCTCCTTGACATTTTCGTTGCCTTGACGTCAGAACGTTTTGATGTTAAGGTGAAGCATGGGGGTGTTACATGAAAACATCAGTAAAACGGGCAACCATCTACCTTGACGAAGAGCTGCACAAGGCGCTCCGCATGAAAACCGTTGTCACGTCGAAGACCATTTCCGAACTGGTGAACGAAGCCGTCAGGTATTCATTGGCCGAGGATGATACCGACCTGTCGGCATACCGTGAGCGCATTAACGAACCGGCGGTTTCCTATGAGCAGTTCATAAGAGAATTGAAGAAACGTGGCCGCATATAGTATATTCATCAAGAAGTCCGCCGCCCATGAATTGGAGGGGCTTGCGAAGAAAGATCTGCGGAAGGTCCTGGAGAGGATCGAAGCGCTCGGGGAAAACCCGGGACCGGCCGGGGTCGAGAAGCTTGCCGGAGTGGAGCTGTGGCGGATAAGACAGGGTAACTATCGGATAGTCTACTCTATCGAGGACGATGCCATTACGGTATGGGTCGTCAAGGTTGGTCATAGGAAAGAGGCCTAGCGAAAGATCAAGGATGAAGGATGAATCATGAATGATGAAAGAAAGGAGTTGAGAAAACGGACGAAGAAATTTGCGATTCAGGTTATCCGTATGTATTCTGGTAAAATGAGACAGACCTTATTGTGCCGGTCCTGTTTGCAGGAGGTTGACCAATGAAAATTGTCCGCTACACGTTCGAAGACAAAACGAGCTATGGAATTGTGGATGGCGGTCTGCTGCATCCCTGCGACGGCGACCCCTTTGCCGGCTTAATCCGGCGATCGGCCGCTCTCGATCCGGATGCCGTCAGGCTGTTGCCTCCCGTGGACCCTCCGAACATCTTCTGCATCGGCCTCAACTACCGAAAGCACGCCGAGGAGACCGGCAGTCCTATCCCTGCCGAGCCCCTGATCTTCATAAAGGCAACGACCAGCCTCTGCGGACCGGGCGACGCCATTGTCCTGCCTGCATACAGCCCGGACAAGATCGATTACGAAGCGGAACTGGCCATTGTTATCGGCAAACGCGCCAGGGATATAACGGAAGATGAAGTACCCGATGTCATCCTCGGCTATACTGTTGCAAACGATGTGTCGAATCGGGCGGCTCAATTCACGGATGGCCAGTGGGCGCGGGCAAAGAGCCACGACACATTCTGCCCGGTTGGTCCCGCCATTGTGACGGACCTCGACCCAGACAACCTCAAAATCACCTGCCGCCTGGACGGGCGGGTGATGCAGGCATCCAGCACGGCCGACATGATTTTCTCCTGTCGCCGGATCGTCTCTCACCTCTCCCGCTCTTTTACACTCCTCCCCGGAACGATAATTCTGACGGGCACACCTTCAGGGGTCGGCTTCAAGAGAAAACCCCCTGTCTACCTGCGGCCGGGGCAGATAGTGGAAACCGAAATCGAAGGGATCGGCACTCTGGTCAACCCGGTGACCGGCGGGAATAGGCGCACGGGATGATCATCCCGCTTCTCAAGGACCATCACACCCACCCCTGGCTCTACTCCTCCCTCTTAAGCTGCCCGGATATATTGCTTCACTCTTTGCTAATCATGAGCAAAATGCCCGACAGCTTCTTAATCCAAAACCTTTTTCGGCCTCAATATTACTTCAAGATTTTAAGTTCA
>JBGPID010000201.1:0-5831 GCA_041484725.1 Geobacteraceae bacterium
GTCCCGCCGTCGGCCCGCTCGAAGCGCCCCCGGCTCTCGGCCACCGCCCCTGTAAAAGCACCTCTCTCATGACCGAAGAGCTCACTGTCGATCAGGTTTTCCGGCAACGCGCCGCAATTCACCGTTATGAAAGGTCCATTCCTGCGCGGCGAGGAGAAGTGAATCGCGTTGGCGATCATCTCCTTGCCGGTTCCGGTCTCGCCGAGGATGAGCACTGTGTTGTTGAGCGGCGCCACCTGGCGCACCATCTCCATTACATTGCGCAGCCCAGTATTGCCGCCGATGATCCCGTCCGCGGCGTCACCGTGCAACTCCCGGTTCAGGAAGCGCTTGTCGTCCAACAGTATGGCCTGGTAGCGGAGTACCTCCTCGTGAGCGAGGGTGTTGGCAAGGGCAATCGCAAACGGCTCCGCAAGGCAGCCGGCGAGCTCAAGAAGTTCTTCGCCGTATCGTCCCTCTCCCGATGCCTGCAGAGTCAGCCCCCCGATCAGCTCCCCCTTGATGCGCAAAGGAACGATCAAGTGCGTGTTCCCTTCGACTTTCAGCACTGGTGCGAGCGCGCCAAGAATCTCATCCTTTTCAATGTCCACGATAAATGGCTCTGAATAATTCCGGGCGGCAATCTTCTGCAGCATCCCTTCCGACAGCGGGATGAGATGGGGAGGAAGAGCGACATTTTCAGAGGCATGTTCAATGCGCCGGATCGCCCCAAGTCGCTCGTCTATAATGAAGAGGACTAAAGCTTCGAGGGGGGCATGCTCCTTCAGATACTCGAATGTACTGCGCAACGATTCTTTTATTTCCAGGCTGCCGCAGATTCTGAGGGTTATCTCCCTGATGAATTCGTCGCGGCCGGCCACTCCCTTGTGGCTCACCACGCGGGCTGTGCCTCTCCCTTCCGTTTTTGTCCCCATGTTTTTTTAGACCTCCCATCAAGATTCGCGATATTTCGCATTATATCCGTTTTCCTCGAAATTTCGCAATACTAAAACAGGATATATCGTGGATATGCAGTAGGTGGTTGTGTAACTAATTGAAATAACGTGTTTACAGATGTTGGCACGCTCATCGCTATTAAGAGGACAATGTCAATGCAAAGGAGAACATCATGGCCAGCCTCCTCTATGTCACCTGCAATGTCAGGCCTCAGGATAAATCTCGTACCCTTTCGCTAGGCTATGAATTCCTGGAGGAATACATACGCTGGCATCCGAAGGACGAGGTGCAGGTTCTCGACCTTTACCGCGACAGCATCCAGCGCGTCGATCAGGACGTGCTCAACGTCTGGGGGCGGATCGAGCGAGGCGAGGATTACGGCTGCCTTTCGGATGAAGAGCGGCGCAAGATTGCCCGGCTCTGGCGTCTCGCCGACCAGTTCGGCCGGTGCGACAAGTACGTCTTTATCACGCACAGCCTCAACCTCTGGTTCCCTGCCGAGTTCAAGATGTACATCGATGCGATCTGCGTTCCCGATCGCACCTATCGCCTGACGCCGGACGGAGCAAAAGGGATGCTTCCCGGCCGGTACAGGAATTCCCTGCATTTGAACGCATGTTCGCCTTACAAGTTCGAGCAGGAGCAAGACCTGAGCGTTGCATACCTTTGTTCGGTGCTGAATTTCCTTGGCGTGACAGATCAGGAAACGGCGCTCCTCGGGGGTGACGACCCGGAACAAGGGTCTAAAAAGGAGTACGAAACGGTTCGGCGCAGGCTTTTGGAACTGGCCCAGCGTTTCTGAGAAGAGGCACGGAATGGGATTTGTAGTTGGATCCACCTTTATCATATGGCTCCTGGTCGTGATTTTCGCGTTTGGAACCCGGAAACGATGAAAAGAGATGATATAATAAGAGAAATTGCTTGGGTGCCGAATCGACTTCTCCCGTTTGAGCTGAATCGAACAATGTGAGGGGCCGGATCGATACCGGAACGATGAGAACATAGGTCTGAGGCAACCGCTGCAAACTGGTAGATGACACAGAAGAAGATTTCCCAAAAAAGGAGCATTCACAATGGAAGGTACTCTCGAATCGGTTCTGAAGGCCGTATGCCTGTCACTGCTGGGAGTTTCACTGGCTGCCTGCACTGGTGAGCCGCACAAGAAGGAAGCGGGCAGCGATGCTGTCCCCGTGGTGGTCGGGAGGGTCCAGAAGGTTCAGGAGCGAGAAACGATCTCCGTAAGTGGGACCGTTTCGACGCCGAACTCCCCGGCGAGCGTCTGCTTTCTCGTTACCGGCAAGGTGGTGTTTGTGGGGCCGCGAGAGGGAGAATTCGTAAGAAAGGGACAGGTCCTTGCCCGGATCGACCCCACCGATTTCACCCTTTCGGTCAAAGGCGCCGCAGCGCAGGCGGCCAGCGCGCAGGCGGCCCTGGAAAAAGCGATGAATTCCGCGAGACCGGAGCTTCTGGAGCAAGTCCGCATCAGCTATGAACGGGCCGAGGACGAATACCGGCGGATGAAGATGCTTTACGACTCCAACAGCCTGGCGCCGAACGACTTCCAGAAATACAAGGCGGCATACGAGCACGCGAAACAAGAGTATGAGCAGGCAAAGGCAGGAGGCCAGAAGGAAGACAAGGCATTAGCGAAGGCGAGTCACAACCAGGCTGCCGCGCAACTTGAGGTCGCCAGGAAGGCGCTGTCCGATGCGACGCTGGGTGCACCCATGGACGGTTACATCGCGAAAAGGTCGATAGAGCCCGGCGATACCGCTTCTCCGGGACACCCGGTCTTCGAGATCGTCCAGATGGACCCGGTAGAGGTGAACGTCGGCGTACCGGAAACAGATGTGCACCGCGTCAGGATCGGACAGAAAGCCGATATCACCGTTCCCGCACTCCCGGGGGGTTCCTTCCAGGGGGCGGTACGCGTCATCAACGTTTCCGCAGATACCAATACCCGAACGTACATGACCAGAATCAGTGTGCCGAATCCAGAGCACTCCCTGCGGGTTGGGATGGTAGCGGAAGCAACCATACGCGGGGACCGGATCGTGCCAATGACGACACTTCCAGGAGATGCGGTGATACGCGACCCGCAGGGAGCGACGCAGGTATTCGTCTATTACCCGGACCAGAAGCGCGTTTACACTAAACGCGTGGAAATCGGTGCGGTAGTCGATAAGAACGTCGAGATAAAGAGCGGCCTCGAAGGTAGCGAGCTGATCGTTCTGGCAGGACAGGCAAAGCTCAGAAACGGTCTGGTCGTATCGGCAACAGAACAGACGGGCCGGAAATAAACCGGCGACCGCGAGAGGAACAGATTATATGACCCCGATGAAGTTTTCGCTTCGCTATCCCGCCGTCACCCTCATACTGACGGCAATGGTCGTCATGGTTGGCATTCATGCCTTCCTGAAAATGCAACGGACGGAGGATCCGACGATCACCGTCAGAACCGGGCTGGTGGCCGCGCTGTATCCGGGGGCGACCTCCGAGCAGGTGGAAAAGCAGGTAACGAAGACCCTTGAAAAACACATCTTCAAGTTCCCGGAGGTGCGGAAGGAAAAGACCTATTCGACAAGCCGTCCCGGCGTGGTAATCATCAACGTGGAACTGGAAGACAATGTCAAGAACGCCGACGTCTTCTGGGCGAAGCTGCGCCAAGAGTTGAATTTGGTGAAGAGCACGGAACTCCCCAACGGTGTCATGGGGCCGGTTGTCGACTCCGATTTCGGCGACACGGTCGCAATGCTGATAGCCGTCCACGGTAAGCGATACGGATATCGGGAGCTGCGGGACTTCGCGGACAAGATTCACGACGAGATGCGCACGGTCCGAGATGTAGGAAAGCTCGTGACCTACGGGACGCAGGGAGAGGAGATCTGGATAACCAGCAGCCTGGAAAGGATCGCCCAGTATTTCGCAGACCCGAGCCAGATAGCTAATGCCCTGAGGCAGCGAAACGTCATTCAGAGCGGGGGAAATTTCGACGCCGACCGTTCGAAGGTCCCCATGAGGACCACCGGGATCTTCAATACCGAAGACCAGATACGGAACGTGCTCGTCGACGTCTCCAAGGACGGCCACCCGGCATATATCAAGGATTTCGCCAACGTGGAGCGCCGGTATCAGGACCCGACCTTCATGGTGCGTTACGACGGCGACCCGTGCCTCCTCCTTTCCGTCGAGATGCAGAAGGGAAAGAATATCGTCGAACTGGGCGAGCAATTGGATAAGGTATTCCAGCGCCTCAAGGTGCTCCTTCCCCCCGACGTTCAGTTGGACCTGGTCGCCAACCAGCCCGGGGTTGTAAAGGAACGGATAACGAAGCTCTCCCACGAATTCCTGCTGGCCATCATTTCCGTGGTCATCGTCACAATCGTACTCCTTCCCCTGCGGGTCGCTCTCATCGCAGCCCTCGCCATACCGGTAACCCTGTGCGGCACCCTCGGCGTCATGAACGCCTTCGGGATCGCCCTGCATCAGGTCTCCATCGCGGGGCTCATCATGGTCCTGGGGATCGTGGTGGACGACGCCATCGTGATCGCCGACAACTACGTCGAGCTCCTGGACCGGAAGGTGCCGAAGGTTGAGGCGGCGTGGCGGTGTGCCAGCGAAGTCCTCGTGCCGGTCCTCACGGCGACCATTACCATCATTGCCTCGTTCCTGCCGCTCCTGATCCTGACCGGCACCGTCGGCGAATTCATCATGGCGCTCCCCATCACGGTAGCGATCGCCCTGGCCGTTTCCTTCATTGTGGCGGTCATGCTGACCCCGCTCCTCTGCAGCTTCTTCATCAAGAAGGGGCTGCACGACCACGACGCCGTGGAAGCCGAAGGCCAAAAGAAGAAGAGCCTGCTGGACCGGCTCCAGGATACATACGGGGTCTGGATCAAGATCTTCATGAACAGGAAGTGGCTCGCCTTCACCCTCGGGGGGTGTGCGATTGCCTTCGGGGTCATGCTCTTTGCATTCGTGCCGCAACAATTCTTCCCTTCCGCCGAGCGCAACCAGTTCGCGATCGATGTCTGGATGCCGCAAGGAACGCGGATCGAAGCGACCGACCCGGTCATGGGGCGGATCGAAAAGGCCCTCGCCTCCCGGAAAGGAATCGCCCACTACGCCACCTTTGTCGGGCAGAGCGCCCCGAGATTCTACTACAACGTTAATCCGCAGCAGCCCGACGGGGCCTACGGACAGTTCATCGTAAATACCGCGTCGGTGGAGGATACCTCAAGGCTGGTGAAAGAACTGCGCCCGTCACTGGCAGCACTGGCGCCGGAGGCGATGGTGATCGTGAAGGAACTCCAGCAGGGGTCCCAGATGGAAGCGCCCATCGAAGTGCGGATCTCCGGTGATGATGTCGGCGAGCTGAAGCGGCTGGGGGAACAGGTACAGGGGATACTGGAGAGCGTATCGAATGCACAGTACGTGTTTCGCGACTACTTCAACGATTCGTACATGGTGGACGTGAAGGTCAACGACGAGCTGGCGAACCGTCTCGGCATAACGGACGCGTCGGTATCGCAAACCCTGTCCGGCGCATTCGACGGCGCCGCGGTCAGCACGTTCTGGGAAGGGGACCGCGCCGTCACCATCAAGCTGCGACTCGACCCTGCTTCCCGCTCATCCTTCGCCGACATCGGTAATACCTACGTAAACTCGGAGCTGACCCGTGCCAGGGTGCCGCTCCGCTCTGTCGCCACACTGGCGCCGGAGTGGCAGACCAGCAGGATCGTCCGCAGGAACGGCGTGCGCACCTTGACTATCCGTGCCTTCGCGAAGCCGGGGCACTACGCTTCGAAAATACTGGAGGAGGCAATGCCGAAGATCAAAGCGATGGAATTACCGGCCGGTTACCGGATCTACTACGGCGGCGAAAAAGATAATCA
>JBGPID010000202.1:0-5821 GCA_041484725.1 Geobacteraceae bacterium
AGAGACAACAAAAAATACTACGGTTATCGTTTCCCATGATCTGAATTTTGCTTTGTATATTTCGGATCGAATAGCGATGATACACGATGGGAGGATCGTAAAGGTCGGCACTCCCCGTGAGATCAAGGCGAGCCGGAATCCTGTCGTCAGAGGGTTCATCCATACGACCACCAAGGGGATAAAGGGAGATTGAGAGGTTTGCGGCCCGAGGTTCCGGGTTCGCGGCGAGGCGCCGATTCAACCGGATCTTTTTGATCCACCAACCGACCCAAGCGTGGATGGGAGGAACAGTAATTTGCAGCGATATCAACCGATACTCTTAATCGTTATTTCATCTCTCCTGTTTCTCGCCGGCTGTGCCGATTTGAAGAAGAGCAGGCCCATACTCCCGGTTCGCGAGTATGAAAGGATGATCGTCGGCAGGCTGGATGCGGAGTATGTGGGAACCGACAACTGTGTCGCCAAATGCCACAAACACGAAAAGATCACCGGAGACTTCAGGCATAGCGTCCACGGCGAACAGATCAAGCCCGAAGACGGCCTGCCGCTGGTCAACTGCGAATCGTGCCATGGTCCGGGAAGTCTCGCCATTGCTGGTCTTGCAGATGACCCGGCAACCAACGACCGGCTGAACAAAAAATGTGATACTACGACGTTCCTCGATATAATGAAACTTCCCCCCCAGGCCCAGTCCCTCATCTGCCTGAAATGCCACTCATCGGCTTCCATCCCCACGCTCACTCACTGGAACGCCAGCGCCCATGCCCTGAATGACGTGAGCTGTTTCGATTGTCACAAACTGCATCAGGGGCCGCAGCAGACGATAAGACGTGAGGAGATGTCCGAGCTTTGTTACGGTTGTCACCCCGAAGTCAAGGCAGAGAACAACCTCTTCTCACATCACCCCTTAAGGGAAAAGAAGATGGCCTGCACCGACTGCCATGATCCCCATGGCTCAACCCAGGAAAAGCTTCTGAAAGGGAATACCCCGAAGGAGACATGCACCAGATGTCATATGGAGAAGCAGGGGCCATTTGCCTTCGAGCATGGCGATGTGACCGAAAACTGCGCCAACTGTCATGTGCCGCATGGCTCGGTCAACAATTATCTGCTTAACGCCGCCATGCCGTTTCTCTGCCTGCAGTGCCATGGCGGTCATACCGTGAGTAATGCCGATCAGGGGGTCAATCGACTCTTTAACAACCGCTGCACCGATTGTCACTCGCAGATCCACGGCACGGACATCCCTTCTCCCGCTCTGGGCGGGGGCAAAGGAACATTGCGCCAGTAATGGGGAGAGACACTAAATTTATTATTTAGGGAGCCCGGCATTGATCGGATACGGTAAATTATCCCAAAGAGTCGCCTTGACCGCGCTTATCTGCTGCATATACAGCATTCCTGTTTTCGCCGATGAAAGGGCAAAGGATAATGCCTATGTAACGGAGGCTCCTCCGGCCGTTCAGGCAGATGACGGTTTAGCGACCGAGGAGCGTGGTGACGCAGATGTTCGGACCGAGACCAAAGAAGATACTCACACCCTTGTTGAGTCGTTTGCCGGTTATCGTTTTCTCCATGTCGACGGGGTAGGAGGCCGCGCGGCCGAGTACGACTACCTCCATCCCGGCCCCATCTTTGGCGGGATGTTCAATCGGGTCGGTAATGACTTCAAATTCGCCCTGGATGGCAATTATTTGAATGACAAAGATTACTTTGGCGATCTGCTGGCCGATTATCGTGGTGAATACCGTTTTCACCTGCGCACCGAGTCCCTTTTCCATAACCTGGACCATGAAAAGCTCGGACATGATTTTAGCGGTACCCGGTATCAAACAATCGACCAGGACCCGCACGGAAGCTACGGTGAAAGGGTGGAGCAGGACGAGGCCTCATTCAGATATAAGCTCCATAATTTTCCCCTCCATATTAATCTCGGCTATTGGCGCTTGCTGAGGGACGGCAGTTCCCAACTGCGGTTCGCCGATACCTTGTTCGGGTATGACGGAACCAATACGGTCAATGCCATGGCGCGCAGGCTCAACCAGGAGACCCACGAAGGGGATTTCGGATTTGACGCGCACCTGGGGTTCGTTGATCTGGTCTATACCTTTCAGATCAGGGATTTTAGCGACCATATCGCCACTCCAACCTATAATTACATTGCCCGCACCCCCAATGATCTGTCTAATCCGCCAATTCCCGGGGGTTTGCAACAGCATAACGAAGACCCCGACAGCCGCTATATTGCCCATACGGTGAAGCTCCATACATCCCTCGACGGCGGGATTGTAGGCGCCGCCTCATATTCCTACGGCACGCGGGAGAACCGCTCCACCCTTACCGACATTCAGGGGGCGAGCCAGGGTCGCGATACGTTGCAAAACGCGGCAGGAGATTTTGTTTATATACCCTGCAAGGAATTTTCCCTGGCGCTCAAATTCAGGCATCAGGAAGTGGACCGGGATAACCCGGCAACACTTTTCAGTCTTGTCGATTCCTCCACTTTAAGCGTCAGGCCGTCTCTGGATACGCAAAGGGATACGATCACCGCTACTGTCTCAGTCAGGGCCACAAACACCCTTACATTCAAGGGAGAGTACAAGGGAAATTTTCTCCACAGGGATAATACGGCATTCTGGAACGAGCCGCTTGCCCAGGTTGCGCAACGACTGCCGGAAAACTCTACGGTCCACAAAGGGTCGCTGGCCATATTCAGCCGTCCGGTGAAGGGTTTGAGCCTGAGAGCCCAGTACATCTACAGTGCAACGGATAACCCATCTTACGGGACCTCTTTCGGAGAAAAGCACGAGGGGCAGCTGTTCGCCAGCTACAACAGCCCGAACAGGTGGGGGGCGACGGCCAACTATAGGATAGCGCGGGAGAGCAATGACCAACTGACCGTGTCTACATTCGCCTCTAATACATTTGATCCCATCGCCAACCCGATTGCTAGGAACAGATATACCGATAATGCAACCGTGAGCCTCTGGTACACTCCCATTGAGGGATTAACCGTCAGCGGCAGCTATGGTTTCCTGAGGGCGAAAATCGATCAGGGGGTCCTCTTTCAAGACCAACCCACGGCTCCTCCGGCGGTGTTCGCCAATACTAACTATACCACCCAGGCGCAGATTTATTCGGTCTCCGCGGTGTACCGGTTGGCCGAGATGCTCGACCTCTCCCTTGCCCTGCAGCAGGTTCGCTCTTTTTCGGATTTCGCGCCGGAAAGTGGTAACACCACGAATAACATTGAACAGCTTACCCAGCTAACCCGAACCAGGACCGTGGAAAGTTCCCTCTCCGCACGGGCCGAATACCGGCTGACAAAGAATTTTTCCTGCGTGCTCGATTACAGTTACCGGGACTATGATGAAAAGATCCAGAGCCTTGCCAATGGGACGGTTCAGACCGTGTCGGCTTATTTGAGAGCAAAATGGTAGATTCCATCCTGCCCAGAATAGTAAGGTTATCGTGCAGCTTTCTCACTGCAGCTGCACTGGCGCTCCCGTTGATGATTTGCGCCGTGCCTTCCTATGCCGGCAGCAAGCTTGTTGCGGTTGTCTTTACTTCCGACGTTGCCCGCTACAAGGCGGCCCATCGTGCTTTCGTCAAGACTCTGGCGGCAAATGGTTATGATCAGAGTAACGTAGATATAATCATGCAGAGTCCCAATCCCGATCCGATTTCCTGGGCAAACAGCGTCAGAAAAGTCATTGCTATCGAAGCCGATATAATCATCACCTATGGGGCACCGGCTACACTTGCGGCAATGCGTGAAACCGGAGATATTCCGATCGTTTTTGCAGATGTCTATGGACCCGTGGAAACCGGGGTTACCAGGAATATGACGGTGTCCGGCCGAAACCTGACAGGTGTCAGTTCGAAGGTACCGATGATAACATTGATCAAAACCGCAACTGAGGTTAAGCCGATAAGAACCATGGGGGTTATCTACAGCTCAAGAGAAATAGGTTCGGTAGTGCAGTTGAAAGAGATAAAGCGGATAGCCGCGCAGCAGGGATTTGCCGTAATCGAGATGAATGTCTCTTCCGTTGCCGGGCTTGATACGGCATTAAATTCTTTGCTTTCACGTGTGGATTATATCTATATTTCAGAGTGTACGGCAGGGTGCAAAGGTTTTGAAAAAATCGTGCACAGGGCAAACGAGTATAAGATCCCGATAATATCTCAAATACCGGAGGCTGCGGACCGGGGTGCGATGGTTGCTCTGGAGATCAGTACTGCGGAACAGGGGCAGTTAGCCGGGGAGTGTGCAGTGAAAGTATTAAATGGCAAGAATATAAGCCAGATTCCCATATCTACGCCCAAAAAGACAGATATGATCGTAAACCTGCGGGCGGCGAAAACGCTGGACCTCCATGTCCCCTTTCAAGCCTTGAGTGCCGCTACGAAAATAATGAAATAAAAAAAAGCCCTTGAAAAAATGCCCATCCTGTCTTTTAATGGGGAAGGTGGGTAACTTCATCATGTAACGGAGGATTCAGGCGTTAGAGATTATATCTCCGGGATTGTTCTGAACTGTAATGGGAAAGATACTGATAATAGATGATGATGAAACATTCTTAACAATCCTGAGCCGATATATTCAGGATTACTATCCGCTATTGCAGGTTGAGACCTGCGCAAATCCTGTCCGGGCGCTGGCCACCATAAGAGAGAAAGATTTGGATCTGCTGCTGGTGGATATGGAAATGCCGACCCTGGACGGCGCCAAGATATTCAAATATGCAACCGATTCCGGCATCGACAAAAACAGAATTGTCATCCTGTCAGGGCGTGACAGTGACTACCTTCATGAACAGTTTCCATTGGGCACATGCCTTGCGGTCCTGAACAAATATGAGGCCAGACAGAAAACTGTGCTGGATATGATTTTCAGTTCATTGCAGAAAAAATCGGGCAAGGAGCAAAGATGAAAGATATTAAAGGGTCCGGGGGAGCTATGAAGAGCAAATGGTTCTGGCTGGGACTGGTCATCGCCGGAATGCCCCAACTTGATCAGATAAAAGGAGTAACAAATGTTCAGAGAAGAAGTGGCCAGAATAGAGGAACTCGCAGCACGGATCAACAAGTTACGGGGGTCTCTTTGACGTAGATGGAAAGCGGGAGGCCATCCAGGAGATGGAGGCGGCCATTGCCGTTCCCTCTTTCTGGGACAATGCCGAAAATGCCCAGAAGCTCCTGAAGGAACGTACCGTCATGGGAAAGGTAGTGGAAAACTGGGACCGGTTCCGCCGCCAGGAGGAAGATATCCGTGTGCTGATAGAATTGGGCGCCGAGGCCGAGGATGAAGCGACCCTGACCGAGGTTAAAAAGCTCAACGAAGAACTGGAGAGAGGGGTCACCCAGGCCGAATTCCAGAAAATGCTCTCCGGGCCCCACGACCGGAGCTCCTGTTTCGTCTCCATCAATGCCGGCGCCGGCGGCACAGAGTCCCAGGATTGGGCGGAAATGTTGCTGCGCATGTATCTGCGCTATTGTGAGCGAAAGGGGTGGCGGACGGAGATCACCGATTACCAGGCCGGTGAGGAAGCGGGGGTGAAGGGGGTGACCTTTGCCGTTACCGGTGAATACGCCTACGGCTATCTCAAGGCCGAGGCGGGTATCCACCGCCTGGTGCGCATTTCTCCCTTTGATTCGAACGCCCGCAGGCATACCTCTTTTGCCTCGCTCTTCATTTTTCCGGAGATCGAGGACGACGTCGAAGTGAAGATAGTCGAGTCGGACCTCCGGGTGGATACCTACCGTTCCAGCGGCGCCGGCGGTCAGCACGTCAACACAACCGATTCCGCCATCAGGA
>JBGPID010000203.1:0-5765 GCA_041484725.1 Geobacteraceae bacterium
ATAATGTCATAGCCGGGTACAAACTGAACGGCAGGATCGACAGGCACGAGGCGAACGAAATAGTCGAATCGTCACTCAGGCGGGTGGCGCTCTGGGACGAGGTGAAGGACCGCCTCCGGGCAAACGCCATGGAGCTCTCCGGCGGGCAGCAGCAGCGCCTCTGCATCGCCAGGACCATTGCGGTCAAGCCGGAGGTGATCCTCATGGACGAGCCGGCCTCGGCCCTTGATCCACTCTCGACCCTGAAGATCGAGGAGCTGATCGAGGAGCTGAAGGAGAAGTACACCATCATCATCGTCACCCACAACATGCAGCAGGCCGCCCGGGTCTCCGATATTACCGCCTTCTTCTACCTGGGAGAACTGATCGAGTGCGGTGAGACCAAGAAGATCTTCACCAACCCGGACAAGAGGCAGACGGAAGACTACATCACGGGACGGTTCGGGTAAAATCCCAGGTAGAGGTATTCGTTCGCTATGCTCACAGGTAAAGGTAGAGAAATTACTTTACCTTTACCTTTACTTGTTTTTTTGGAGGTTTTAAGATGGAAAGGGAACATTTCAGCAGAATATACGACACGGAGCTGTACGAGATCCGGGAGAAGCTCCTGGAGATGGGCGGCAAGGTGGAGATGATGATCAACAATGCCATGAAGTCCCTGGTGGAGCGGGATTCGGAGCTGGCCGAGCGGACCATCGAATTCGACCACGAGATCAACCACCTGGAGGTGGAGATCGACGAGAGGTGCCTCGTGGTGCTCGCCACGCGCCAGCCCGCCGCCCGGGACCTCCGTTTTATCACCCTGGCCTTGAAGATAGTCACGGACCTGGAGCGGATCGGCGACCAGTGTTCGGCCGTTGCCAAACGGGCCCTGGAACTCAATCAGGAGCCCCCCCTGAAGCCTTACATAGACCTTCCCCGCATGGCCCACTGGGCCGCGGTCATGGTCAAGGAAGCATTGGACGCCTTCGTCCGCGGCGACGCCGAACTGGCGCTCAAGGTCTGCAATGACGACCAGTTCGTCGACGACCTGAACGAGCAGATCCAGCGGGAGCTTCTCACCTTCATGATGGAAGAGCCCGAAACCATCTCCCGCGCCATCAAGATCAACTACATCTCCAAGTGCATCGAGCGGATCGCCGACCATGCCACCAACATAGCGGAGATGGTGATCTTCATGGTCAAGGGGAAGGACATCCGGCACACCATGCCGTCCACTTAGCGCGAAACGGCGAGGCGCAAGTCGAGCGGCAAAGTGGCCGGATGCTTGCAGTATCTTCCGGATACACGCAGCTCGCAGCGCGAAAACTTTACAACAAATTTTCCTCTCCGCAACGTGGCCGTAACCCCTGTATGAGATAAAGAAGAAAAAATCTCAAGGAGAGGTTATGAAAAATGCCACGGTAATCCCGTTCGTGCAGAAGGCCATCACCAATCATCCCGCCGTCATCTCCGTTGCCACTGCCGCAACAGGCTTTATGCGCCAGATGGCAATCAAACCCTTCACCCCCCGCAAAAGAGATCGCGAATTCCGCCTCATTAACCGCATCAGTAGTATCCACGCGGTGCATAACCGGATCTTCAAGGAGAAAGGGAGCGGGACTGTCCCGACCATAGTCATCGGCGGTTTTGTTCCCGACGCCACCGAGGCGGTGGAATTCCAGCGCCCTCTGCTCAAAAGATACGGCAGCGTCTACTATATCAATTACTCCCGAAACGGCTTCTCCATGGAGATGTTTTTCGCACAACTGGCCGATCTCATCGAAGATATCAACCTCCGCGGCAAAAAGCCCGTTCTCTTAGGCATCAGTTTCGGCTGCGGACTCGTCCGCGAATTCCTCCGTTCAACGGCCAATTCTCCTTCCCTCATGATAAAGGGGGTGGTAATGGTAAGCCCGGTGCTCTGTACGGAAGACCTGGTCAGGGCGGAACGGGAAAAGGGGAGCGGCGTCAGGATGCTGGAAAGCAACCTGAAGAGGATACTGAAGAGCGACCCGACACGGGATGAGGATGTGAGCCGCCAGATAGAGAGGGCCCGGCGCTGCTTCCAGAGCCTTTTCGAGGCCGGGGCGGAAAACCGGAAGTTGAATCACAGGCACCTTTCCATCAGGAAAAAGATCATGGATGTGGTGGCCAGAACCCCGGCAGTCGGCGGCTACCAGAGAGTGCTGGCGCTCAGGGAATTTCTCCCCCCCGAAGCTGATACGCCGATCTTCAACGGCCAATCGTTGATACTCCTGGCGGAAGGGGAGGAGGACGTCCTCGTGCCCGCTTCACCGACACTGGCGGCCTTGAAAAACCCGGATATTCTTCCGCGGGTTTTCCCGCGCGGCAAGGTCAGAATCGTCTTTTCCTCTCATGCGGATGACACGGTGGCCCATGCCTCGCTCATTTTCCACCAGCACTGTTACAATCCGTTCATCGAAGCCTGGTATGACAAGCTGCTGGCGCCGATGCTGTTCGCTGCCATATGACACCCATGGTTGCCACGCTCGGCCGCATAAAAGATTCGGCTTTCGAAAAGATACTGCACGCCTGGGCCTCCACCGCGGCCCGCGGGTTCACGAAACGCGACCCCTTCGCCGCCCAGGAGAGCATCCTTGCCGGACTCGTCGCCAAAGGACGCACCACCCGCTTCGGCTTGGACCACGGTCTGGCCGGGCTTGCCGGAAAGAAGTTCGACTCCCTTTACAGAAACTACCGGGAGATGGTCCCCATCAGGACCTATGCGGATTTCTGGCGCGATTACTTCAGCGCCGGGTATCGACAGAGTCACGGGGAATGGACCCTCGGCCTTAAGGATGTCACCTGGCCTGGGAAGATCCCCTTTTTCTGCGAGACATCAGGGACCACCGCGCCGACAAAATTTATCCCCTTTTCCAATGAGATGTTCAGCGCCAACAAGCGGGCCGCCCTGGATCTGGTCGCCTGCTATCTGCGGGGAAACCCCGAAAGTCTCCTGCACCGGGGGAAACTCCTTTACATGGCCGGAAACACCAGGCTCACCGACATGGGGAATGGCGTGACCAGCGGCGACATGAGCGCCATCACCCTTCTCCACCCCCCTGCATACCTGAAATCATTCATCGCCCCGGACCCCGATGTAGCGGCGCTTCCCTGGGAGGAAAAACTGGCCGCGCTTGCGGGAATCCTCCTTTCCGACCGGAATATCCGCGCCATTTCAGGCGTCCCTCCCTGGATACTGCTCCTCCTCAAGCGTTGCGAGGTACTGGGGGGGAGGCCTTTGCCGGAAATCCTGCCGAACCTGGAACTGATCATCCATGGCGGCACGAGCATGAAACCGTACCGGAAGGAGTTTGACCTCCTGTTCGGCCCGGCCGCTCCCCAATTCCTGGAACTCCTCCCCTCGTCGGAGGCGTTCATGGCGTTCCAGATCCCTGGGGAGGAGCATATGCGTTTCACCCCCTATTACGGTGTCTTTTTCGAGTTCGTCCCCTTCGAACAGCTTGACGAACGGGGAACCCCAAGGCCGGACGCCGCGGCCATCCCGCTGGAGGCCGTGCAGGCGGGGAGACGCTATGCGGTCATCCTTAGCACCTGCGCCGGGCTCTGGCGCTACCATATCGGCGATACCATCCGCTTCGTTTCGCTCGACCCGCTGATGGTGGAATTTACCGGCCGCGACAAATTTCTCGACCGCTTCGAGGAAAAGGTGACCCAGGGCGAGGTGGAAGAGGCGATCGCCGGATTGAACGGAATGGGGGGAGTTGACATAAGGGAATTCATTGTCGGCGCGGAGATTGAGGCGCGGCGCCATCTCTGGGTGCTGGCCACGGCGCGGGACACCCGGGCCGATAACGCCTGGCTGGCGAACCGCCTCGACCGCAGTCTCCAGGCCATGAACGCCGACTACGCCGCCTTCCGCAGCCAGGGGAGGATCGAGCGGCCGCACGTTGTCAAGGTGAGCGAAGAGACCATATACCGCTGGTCGAAGGAGGTGCGGGGGAAGCTGGGGGGGCAGAGCAAGATTCCCCATATCGACCCTACCGTTGATGGTGAGATGGTACAGAGCCTCCTCCGGTTCATTGCCCGGTAATAAAACCTCGAACCATATAATAGGAAGGAGAAAAGCCATGCATCTGGACGAAATCAAGGCCATCGCCCGGGAAAGAGGAATCAAGACCAGGAAGATGAATAAAGAGGCTCTGCTCACGGCCATTCTCGAGACGGAAAGGGACAATGACCGTATCGAAGAGGTCTCAACTATCCCCCGTAACCGGACGAAGTGCTTCTGGGATGAAGAGTACCAACTTTAGTAAGAGGAGAACTGAGAGAGTATCTTTATCCTGCCTTCATAACGAAAATGACGCATAACCAGGCCCTTTTGTTATCTAGTGTCCATCCGGAAACTCCGGATGAGACACTGTTAGTTTCCAATTCGGAAACGAGGGATTTTTCGTCCTGGCAAGGAAATCAAGGGGTTGAGCGGAGGCGTACATAGGTACGCCGCACAAGCAAGCCCGAAGATTGACGCAGCCAGGGCGGAAAAGGACTGTTTCCGGATGGAAACTATATAACCGACGGCTCAAAGCTGAGGGATTGATGTTGCATAAAGTAATGATGGCATTAGAACGGAACTATCCGGGTGTAGAAGTTTACGGCCGGAGTAACTCAGATCCGGCAAATATAGTTGACCTGTTGGGCATTACCCCAGGCGATTCCGCCGGTTACATCGATTCCCTCCCCTTTACCCGCAACGATACTACTGCCGGTTCCGAAACAGAACTGCAGGCGGTGGTGGCAGGAAGGAAGGAGGACGTTGACCTGCCGATAACCATCGAACAGTCCAACTATTACGCCAATATCCTGAAAAGGGCCGCCGCCGGTGAAGCGCCGAAAAGTCTGATCAGCGATCTGGAGCGATTTCTCAACAGCAACTCGGAGCATGTCTGGGAAAACAGCTGGGTCCGTTTCCCCCGCCGCAGGCTCTCCCAGTATGCCGGACGGGTGTTCGACCGCGACCTCCTGGCCGACAAAGGGAATCCCCTGGCTGGCCGCCGTGGGGACATGGAGCGTTTCATTTACCGCGGCCCGGAAGGAGCAGAACAACTACGCCTCCCGATCAGTTATCTGATCAAGCTGGCCCTGGCCGATCTCCTCGGTTCAATGAAACCACTGCCGGCGGTCGTCCTCAAGACCGGGGAAAGGCTCATGGGGCATTTTCTCAACGACAACACCTCGCCCGAGACCTACTCCTTCCACGTGGTTCCACTCCGGCCGGATTCGGGCATGGGAAAAGGTATCGCCAGGGAGACGGGCAAACGCTATCTGTTGACGCAACTGCTGGTCATGTACGCCAACGAGAGCTTCGGTCTTCGCGAGAGCGGACAAAAGGCGCTCGTCTATTTCGCCCCCCACCCCCCGGTCCGCCAGCAGGAACTCAATAAACACATCTCAGACACCTTCTACCGGGAGTTGTTCATGAGCCCTTGCCTCTCCGGTTGGGACAGGGGTGAAGAAAAACACCGCTACATGCAGCTCTGCCATCAGGTACTGTCACGCAGCCAGATGAACGCGGTCGCCAAGCTCCGCGAGGCGGGGATCATCGTCAACAACCTGGTGGTGCTTCCCAATCTCTCAAACGTGAGCCTTGCCAACAACGGCACCCATTTGAGCATCGGCAGCAGGAAACTGGGGAAACTCCTGGGCGATCCCTCTTCCGGTTTTACCGCGGCCCACGAAAAGCGCCTGGGGGACCTGGTCATCAAAATGACCGAGCACTTCCTCCCCCTCTTCGTCGGCAC
>JBGPID010000204.1:0-5722 GCA_041484725.1 Geobacteraceae bacterium
GGTCTTGGCTGTGCTGATGTTGACGACAGAAGGCTTCAGTTTTTTCGCCAGTTCGATGAAATCGGGAGATACGGTTTTTGCTACAGCCCCACCTGATTGCAGAAATGTCAAGGCTGTCACAACAACGGACAATTTCAGTAATTGCAAGAATAACTCTTTCATAATACCTCCATCATTACGGGATAATTTGCAGCCCCTGGAGATAAATAAACCCTGGCTCTCTCCCTATTTCCGCTATTGTCGGGCGGGGTGATCTGCATTCACGTGAACCGCTCACCCTTGAATCGCCCGCCCTCACGGGAGGGAATATGCCTTTCGCAGGAGACTGATCAAAAGCAATAATAATAATTCGGTATTTTTTTGTCAACCTGAAGGAAGGCCGCAGCTCTGATACATGTCAATACCCTTAAGAGGGCATATAACGGCACTCATGCTGACGAAGCAAGGAACTCCATTGGGAAATCTGCTCAAGGCGCCCCCCGGCGTCGCCGGGGGGCGCCCATGGCAAATCAATCTTCTTCCTTGAAAATATAACCGACTCCCCTGACAGTATGGATCAGTTTCCTGTCCGCATCACGATCGATCTTCTTGCGCAGATAATTTACATACACGTCGATAATATTGGTGAAACTGTCGAATGTGTAGTCCCATACATGATCGGCAATCATGGTGCGGGTCACCACCTGGTTGGGATTGCGCATGAAGTATTCGAGCAGTCCGTACTCCTTGGCGGTAAGGCCTATTTCCTTATCCTTGCGCCAGACCTTGTGGGTTACCGGGTCAAGACGCAGGTCCGCAAAATGGATTTCCGCTCCCCTGTCAAACTCGATCCTGCGCAGAAGCGCCCGAACCCGCGCGAGAAGTTCGGCAAAGGCGAACGGCTTGGTGAGGTAATCATCAGAGCCGGAATCCAGACCGGCAACGATATCTTCCACCGAATCCTTGGCTGTAAGCATAAGGACCGGCGTCATGGTTTTCTTCGACCGTAATTCCTTGATCATCGTAAGTCCGTCCTTCTTGGGAAGCATCCAGTCCAGAACAATCAGGTCATACGGCTTTTCCAGGGCCATTTTCAACCCCTCTTCACCATCCATGGCGGTATCGACTTCATATTTCTCCTCTTCAAGACCCCGCTTGATAAAACTCAGCACTTTCTTTTCATCTTCAACCACCAGAATTCTCATGATGATCCTCCTTTTAATTTTATTGTTGTTGTTCCGAACCATCAGAAAGTTTTTTGAATAACCGTTATCCGGCCGTACCCCAATTGAGTTTTTTCAGGATTTCCGCCGCTGACTCCTCCACCGACTTGTTGGTTACATCGATGACCGGCCATTCGGGATGTTTTCTGTATAGTCTGCGGCAATACTTAAGCTCCTCCTCCACCTTTTCATAGTCGGCATAGTCGTCATGCGGGTTCTGCCGCATATTGCGAAGCCTTACAGAGCGAAGATCGACAAGCCTTTTCTCCTCTATTATCAAGCCGACCACCCTCTTTTGATCAATTCCAAAAAGTTCCCGGGGAGGTTCGACCCCATTTACCAGCGGAACATTGGCCACCTTGAAACCCTTATGGGCCAGGTACATGGAAAGGGGGGTCTTGGATGTTCTCGATGCTCCCACAAGAACAATATCCGCTTTGGACAGATTCCCCGGTTCTTGCCCATCGTCCTGCTTGACGGTAAAATTCACCGCATCCATCCGTTTATAGTATTCAGAATCGAGCCGATAAAGAAGCCCCGGGACTTCCTGAGACATTATCCCGCAATAATCGGAAAGCTTATATATGAGCGGTGATATCAGGTCCACGGTCGTGAGGTCATGGGCTTCGGCAAGCTCGCGCAATAATTTGCAATGTTCCGGATTTACAAGGGTATAGATCAGTATGCCGGGTTCTTTTGCCGCTGCATTCACAGCCTGAATTATGTCCTCCCGGGTCAGCAGTTTGTTAAATGTGTGCAGTTTGAAATCGACATCCTTAAATTGGGACTGCGCCGCTCGCACTACCATTTCTACAGTTCCGCCGGTTGCATCGGAAAGGAGATATATGTGATAACTCATTTTCTATCTCAATCAATAAACATACCGCAACTCCTCAGGTTTTGAGGCCGAAGGGCGAGGTAACCTGTAATGTTCGCATCGGGCATTTATTGTCTACAAACGCCAATCATCACTCTATCAACCCGAGTAGCCGCTATTTAATGAATATACCATTATTTTTGTGTCAAGCAAATATTATTAAAAAATATTTTTAAGAGCGGTTGAATTGGTCCATAATACGCACACCGTGCACCCTCGGCACAAACGGCCGATTCAGCCTGCCTCTTGTCGGGCAAGTGAACTGCTGCTTCCATGAGCCCTGACGACGGCACAGGCGCTCTTCATGACCCAAATACAATTTAATGAGGATTACATATATAATTTTCATTTGTCAAGGTTTTTATTGCCATAACCCTTTTGTTCTGCTACGTTAGCGGAAAGTGCCATAAACCATTCCGCTTCCGAGGAGAAGATAAACTGATGAGCACAACCTGGGCCGAAGTCACCTTTGAAGCACCTGCCGACCTGATTGACCAACTTGCGGATTTCCTCGTGACCCTTTCCGGCAACGGTGTATGCATAGAGAACCTTGAGCTTGATACCTTTTCCCTCGACACAGTTGAAGACACGCCGGTTAAAACGGTGAAAACCTATTTCACATCCGACGCCAGTCTCCAGGATAAAATTGCCACCATCGAATCCTACCTTTCCATGCACGCTGCGGCCTATCCCGGTTTCGTCCCGCATCCGCCGGCAATCGCCCACATCCAGGAAGAAGACTGGGCCAATAACTGGAAAAAACATTTCAGGCCATCCCGCGTAGGCCAAAGAATGGTCATCAAGCCCACCTGGGAAGAGTGGGACGGCGCCGATGACGCCATAATCCTTGAACTTGACCCCGGCATGGCCTTCGGAACCGGCACACATCCAACAAGCAGGCTCTGTCTTGAAATACTGGAGCGCATATTCTTCCATGAAGCCCCTTTCAGCAATCCCGACTCGCCGGTTCCAGCCGATCTCCTCGATGTCGGCACCGGCTCCGGGATCCTCGCCATTGCCGCGGCAAAACTAGGCGCGGTGCATGTCACCGCTATAGATATCGACCCCAAAGCGGTTGCCGTCGCACAACAGAACCTGGAGTTGAACCGGGTGCAAGGGAACGTCGAGGTAACTGCGACAACGCTTAAGGAAGTGGCAGGCCCTTTCTCTGTAGTTGTGGCGAATATCCTTGCCGAAGAGCTGGTGCGGCTGGGCCCCGAATTGGTCGGCAAACTGCGGCGGGACGGATATCTCATCCTCTCCGGCATTTTAACCGAAAATGAAGGGACCGTTCTTGAAGGTTTTGCCCATTTCCCCCTGACCCTGGTTGAAACGACCCGGCAGGCCGAATGGAGCTGCATCACCTATCGCCTGGAGAGGTGAATATTGCGGCGATTTATCATCCCCTCCCATGCCGTTTTTGATGATACGATCACGATAACCGGTGATCTTTTCCATCACATAGCCCATGTATTGCGTCTGAAAAGGGGGACACGCATCATCCTTGCCGACGGGAGCGGCCGTGAATACGTGGGAACCATCAGCCAGGTGGCCGGGGAAAGCATGGCCGTCACCGCGGAAGAGACCCGCGTTGCGCCGTTAACCGGATCCGGTCCGAGAATCACCCTGTTTCAGGGGCTTCCCAAGGGAGACAAGCTGGAGCATATCCTGCAAAAATGCACGGAACTGGGAGTAGCCGAGATAGTCCCCTTTATGGCCGCCCGTTCCGTTGCCAGAGTGCCGGCAGGGCGTCTCCAGGACAAGCTGGAACGCTGGCGTCGCATTGCCAGCGATGCCGCACGACAGTCAAACCGGATGACGGTCCCTGAAATATTTTTTGCCGATGATCTGGCTGCGGTCTTGCAACAGGCGGATCATTCCGTCAAGCTATTGCTCTGGGAAGATGAACAGGCGGGAACGCTCCGGAAACAGCTGGCCGGACTTCCCCCCCCGCAGCGCATTGCCGTTATCGTCGGTCCGGAAGGAGGGCTGGCAGCCGAAGAAGTAGCAAACGCCGTGAAGTGCGGCTTCATTTCCGTTTCGCTTGGCAAACGGATCTTAAGAACAGAAACCGCCGGTCCGGCCATATTGTCAATCCTGCAATTTTACTGGGGAGATCTCGGTTAAAAGGGAGAGCGGATGATTGCTGTAATTGTTTGATAAATATTCATTTATAGGATAGAGTTTCTTATTCTTCTATCGGGAAATGGAAATGTCACGGGATAATGGTCATAGGATGAAACCGCTGAATAATGGTGACGGGATGGCCCAGGCCTGCAACGCGGCCCTTGCCGAATTCTATAAGGCGTTGAAGGCCCTCACTTTTTATCCCGAAAACCATCCGCTTCGAGAAGAGATCCTCCACAAGGCCTTTCAGGCGATAGTCAATCTGATGAAAGAAGGCGGAGTGTCCCTGATCGTGCGCCGCGATGGCCTTTCTTTTGCTGACAGGGAAGTTCCGGTCGAGAATACGCCTATGACAACGGCGCTGGCGAAGGAGCTTTTCGCCCGAGAGGTGCAACAGCTCACCCTGCTTCCGGAGCTTTCCCCGAGGGACTTTGCCGGTTTTCTCGCGCTTTTGGCGATGGAACCCAACACTATTATCGGCGAAGGGGGAGTGGCCCGGATTCTGACGAAACGGGGCATTCAGACGGTCATTGCGAACGAGATCGATATCACCGCTGTTTTTACCAAAAAATTGTCCGGAGAGAGCTCCGATGAGACCCTGGTCGAGGGAACCGGCAGTCAGGAAGGCCCTGAACAAGAGGGTGCACCGTCTGAAGGGAGCCTTCCGGACGAACTGGCCGATCTGACGATCGAAGAGTTGATAGCCCTGATCGACACGGAAACGGATGACAGCAGATATAGCCAACTCTCCCGGATTCTTCGGCAAAAGGGTGCGGTACTGAAGGAGGAAGGGGAGTTTGACCGGCTCTTGCCGATACTCCTTTACCTGCTGAAACAGAATGCCGACGAGAGAAAGAGCGCACTCCAACGCGACTGCGCACTCATGGTTTTTCAGCAGCTCGCCCAGGGGGAGATGGCCGAGCATCTTTTGGATCACCTGGATAATGAGGATTTCGGGCAGAAAGATATCGTCTATCTTATCCTGAATCGACTGGGGGGTGACGTGGTCAACGCCGTTATCCGGCGGTTGGTTGCCGCCCAAAACAACTCCGTCATGAAGACGCTGACGACCGCTCTTCTCCGGATAGGCCCCCCGGCGATCCCGTCCCTGATCGCGATGCTGAAAGACGACAGATGGCAGGTCGCACGCACTGCGGCAGTCATCCTGGGAGAAATGGGGAGCAGGGATTCCGTGAAGGATCTCCTGCTTGCCGCATATCACATGGACAACCGGGTGCGTATCGAAGCAATCCGTTCCCTGGCCAGGATTGGGGGAAGGGAGGCCACGGAGGGGCTGGTTGATCTCCTGAGTGACAAGAATCCGGCCGTAAGGAGACAGGCGATCACATGGATGGGCATCACGAGGAACGAAAAGGCCCTCCAGCCGCTCCTTCAGCTGGTCATGAAACGGGATGTTCTGGGAAAATCCCTCTCCCTCAAGAAGGAAGCACTGCTCGCGGTCGGCCGTATCGGCGACAGGCGGGCGCTCGACACCTTGTTCAGGCTGGTGAGGAAA
>JBGPID010000205.1:0-5676 GCA_041484725.1 Geobacteraceae bacterium
GAGTACATGTGCATATTCTTTCGGATAGCCGAGTGCAAATAATTCAGGGTCAACATCAAACTCAACCCCTATGGCGTGAAACCTCAATGCCGGCGCCACAAAAGAGAGGGCCCTGTCAATGGACTCTTTTATGCGGAAGGGTTTTATTTCTTTCTCCGGTTTGTAAAAATCACGGAATACATTGATCGTCTGGGCCATATGCTCCGTCAGCTCCATTATTTTGTCTATGGTTGTTTTGACGTGCTCATCGCTCAACTCGCCGAGAGAATAAGTTTCTCCCAAATTGAATATCATGAGGTTAATGACATTGAGAGGCTGTTTCCATTGATGGGCGATATGCTCCAGCAGCTCGCCCAATGCCGCCTGACGGTTCTGTTGAATCAAGATGGTGTCCTTTCCCCGGTTCTTTGCCACCTCTTCCTGAATCATCTCCTCCAGTGTGCAGTTTAATTCTTCCAGCATCTGCTTGTTCAGCATGAGCTGTTTCTCTGCATGTTTCTGCTCGGTAATGTCCCGCATTATTCCAACAATGAACCTGTTTCCTCTCATGTCATTGTACAGGCTTTTCTTGGTTACAACGACACGTAGCTCCCCTTGCGCATCGGTAATCTCTTCTTCGTTTATATTCTCTTTCCCCGTTGTAAAAACCATTTCATCCGTTTCCCAGAAGACGTCAACCTGCTCTTTGGGGAAGAATTCATAATCGTTTCTGCCGATGACGTCTTCCCGGCTGTGACCGGTCAGCATGCACTCGGCATCGTTGACCAACACCAGCCGGTGTCCCCTGTCCTTTACAAAAATGGGGTCGGTAATGGTGTTGATTATCTTGTCCAGGTAATCCCTCGACTCCCGTAACGCCTTTACGGTCTCAGCCAACTCCCCGGACCGCTCCTCAACCCGTTTCTCCAGTTCATCGTGGGCATGCTGCAGTTCATCTTCCATCCGCTTGCGGTCGGTAATGTCGACCATCGTTACGAGACCGGCTGACTTCCCCTTATACTCGATGCGCGCGCCCGAGAGAAAGAGCCATTTTTCCTCACCACTTTTGGTAATACACTTAAGCTCATACCGGGCGGGCACCGGCTCACCCCGCTGCCGTGCTAGTCCGCGTTCTCTGACCAGTTCTTTGAAGTCATCGTGCACCCAGTCCCAGAAGCTCATCTCCAGCCATTCCCGTTCCGTATAGCCGGTTAAGCGCGTCATAGCGGTATTGACATAGACGTGGTGTTCACCCTGGAAGAGACAGATGGCAGCCGGAGATGTCTCTGTCAACACCCGGAACAACGCTTCACTCTCTCGTAATTCCGCGGTGCGTATTCGCACCTCCCTTTTCAGGAACCAGGACCAGATGAAGCTGGCCGTGAGCAGCGACCCTATGGCCGCCAGCGCCCAAATAAAGTATTTGACAGTCTGCCATACGTCCCTCTTTTCATACACCCCGAACCATTTCTCATAGATCTCCTGATACTTCCCGTTGACTTTCAGAATGTTCAGCCCTTCATCCAGCCTGTAAAGAAGGTCCCGGTTCCCTTTACGGACGGCAAAACAATAGCGGAGCTGGGGCAGTTCGGTATTGATTGCCCTGAGATTGGAGAGATTCAGTGTTTTGGCAAGATACACCCCCTGGAACCTGGATGGCATGAAAGCGCAGTCATGATTTCCCGATGCGAGAAGTCTCAATTCGTCAGCGGGATCATTTACCGTAACGATATGCGAGGTAAGCCCGTTCTGTTTCAGGTAATCGTGGGCAACGTCGCCTTCCTGGACAATGATCTCCTTGCCTCGAATATCCGCGAATGAACGGATGGGTGAACCTTTCCGCACGAATATCCCCGAAGAGACCATGGTATGCGGTAAGGAGAAATCGATGAGTTTACTCCGCTCCTCAGAGTAATACATCCCGGCAAGGGCGTCTATCTTACCCTGTTCCAGCTCCTGTCTTACCATATGCCACGGTCCCAGCCGGATTTCCACGTCAATTCCCGTTACCTCGGCGACAGCCCGCATCAGGTCGACGTTGAAACCGGTCGGGTTCCCGTTCACGAGCAGCTCGTAAGGCGGATTGTCATGGTCGCCGCCGATAATAAGTTTTTTCCTTTCTGCCGTCGGGGTGGCGCCGGACGTCGGCAAGGCAAACAAGAGTAAACTGACGCCAAGTGTCAAAAGATAACGTATCATGTTTCACCTTCTGCAACTTGTGAAGTGACCCTCTCCAGAGCGCAAACAAAAAGCCGCACTATCAGCACCTTGCTGATACGAGCGGCTCTAACCGATAATTACAGTCACATCCCCGAAGCCCATCCATAACCTCTGAAATGGTGTGGCGTGAGTCATGAAACTATTTTATTGAATTGAATCATATTGATACACCTCTCTCTACCTCAAGTCAACGTTCCTTTTTCCACGAATATTCTCGCGTTGTTGGCAAATATCCCCCCGGGTTTGTTTTGAACTTACCGGAATCGATTCCTGTTTCATCTGTTTACATGATTACGCAAAAGTGTTAAACAGAAACTATTTATGGATTTATGGTTCCGGGTGATGCGGATGCTCGGCGCTCAGACAGGACGTTTGGTGGTGAATGAATGCTTCTGACGGCAAAAGGCTTCTTGCGCAATGGCTTGAGGATGGCAGTTTTGCCGGCAAGCTGCCAGAGGTGGCTGCGTTACGGGGTGTGCGGCAAGCCGATGAGTATCACGGCGAAGGGGACTCATTTATCCACACCATGCTGGCGGTGGAGGCGGTAGCTGACGATGCCGATCAGCGCGTATTCTGGGGGGTGCTTCTCCACGATATCGGCAAGGCGCTCACAACCGGGTTCATCGACGGTCGCTGGCGTTCACACGGGCATGAGGAGGCAGGGGCAAAGCTGGTTCCGGAGATCATGTCCCGCATGGGATTGTTGGATCTGGCCATGGATGTCGCCTGGCTGGTCAGGCACCATGATTTTCTCCTTTCCTGGAACCTGAAACCGGACTTCAGGCTCACCGCCAGGCAGCGCCGCTTCACAGAACTTCCCCTGTTTCCTCTCCTGTTGCAGGTCAGCGCCGCGGACGCGGCCGCCTCATGGGGAGGGAGCCGCAAAGGTGAGATCGGAAGGATGCTGGAAGAGCTGCTGGAGAAAAGAATTTAACAGGCCTGGTTTCCTTTGTGCCTGCGCGCCAGGCCGCCGCAGCTAAGGATGCTTTGGCGGAGGTGGCCGGTAGCGCTAGGGCGCACAAGCACGTTCTTGGCGAGCCTGGCGCGAAACTGCTTTTTCTAGGTTCATATGATACCTCTCAAGGACTACAATCCAACCCGCAAATTTGCAATACTGACCTTTGCGCTGTTGATGATCAACATTCTTGTCTTCATCGAGGACCGCCTGACCGGCCATTACGAGCAGATTCTGGTCCAGACCGGCCATGGGGCAATGGCGGTTAACCATTTTGTCGGGGGACTCTCGGAGCGGCTGGCACTTGTCCCGGCGAATCTCGTCGCCCATCCTTTCATGGAATGGACAACCATCTTCACCTCAATGTTCCTGCATGGCAACTGGCTGCATATCGGCTCGAACATGCTCTATCTCTGGATATTCGGCAACAATATCGAGGATACCCTGGGGCGTGGCCGATTTATCCTTTTTTATTTCGCCTGCGGCGCCGCCGCCGGGGTCGCCCAGGTCTTAAGCGATCCCTCTTCCCCTGTTCCCATGGTCGGGGCGAGCGGCGCCATTGCAGGCATTCTGGGCGCATACCTGATCCTTTACCCGCGGGCAAGGATACTCACACTGGTGCCGGTCTTTATCATTTTTTTCACGATCGAGGTGCCTGCTTTCTTTATCATCGGATACTGGGCTCTGATCCAATTTGCCAACGCCTACTGGCTGGGGGGAGGGGAGATGGGCAAGGGCGGGGTAGCCTATTATGCCCATCTGGGCGGCTTTGCGACCGGGATTGCGCTCATTCTGCTGCTAGGGGGGGGGAGTTTCGGCAAGAGACGAAGGGCCACGCGGAGTTTCTTTTGAGTTGTCACAACTCCATCCTGCCGGCCCTTTCCCACAATGGAGTAGCTGACTGGACCTCCTGCCTCTATCTGTCCACTGCCGTCAGTGCCCAGAGCTGGCTGTCGGCATTGTAGGCCAATTCGAAAAGGTCGGCGCCGTCGCTGACGGCGAAATGGAAGACGGTAGCTTCTCCTTGCCGTTCCCGCCAGCTGTAGGTGACCTCCCTGACCGTGTACTTGCGCCGCCGCCAGTCAAACCAGACCGGAGCAACGCGGTTCCCCGGACCGAAGATCACGGCGACCCGTATGTTTTCCCGGATTTTCTCCATCGGTATTTCCCTTGACGAATTCGTAAAAAGCTCCAGATGCAAGGCTTGCGAGGCTTGAGGAGTGAGGCGTACAAAGGTACGCCGCAGCGACGAAAGGGGAGCGTAACGCAGCAGATGGACTTTTTACGAATTCGTCACACGAGCGGCCGGTATATCCCCACCACCTTGCCTATAATGGTCAGTTCCCCCTCCCCCGGCCGGATGATGATCGGCTCCATGTTGGGGTTTTCGGGTTGCAGGCGAATATGCCCCCTCCCCCGGTAAAAGCGCTTCAGGGTAGCTTCGCCGTCGATCATGGCAACGACGATGTCCCGGTTTTGGGCGGTGGACTGGGGACGCACCAGTGCCAGGTCCCCATCCAGGATGGCGGCGTTGATCATGGAGTCCCCCTTTACCCGCAGGAAAAAGGCGTCTTCCGCAGGGAGCCGGGAACGGTCGATGGAGAAGTAGCCTTCTATCTCCTCGATGGCGGGCTGCAGCGCCCCTGCCCGGACCGTACCAACGATGGGTACGGAGACCACCGCTCCAGGGCCGGTGATCATTATTCCGCGTGAGCTGCCGGCGGTCTTCCGGATGTATCCCTTCCGTTCCAGGGCATCCAGGTGTTTCATGACCCCAAGGGTACCGCTCACCTCCAGATGAGCGCCGATCTCCCGCAGGGTGGGGGGGTAGCCGTGCCTTTCCAGGTGATCGGTGATGAAGTCGAGGACCATTTTTTGCCGTGCGGTGATCTCTTCCATGGGTAACCTCTCGAAAGACTTTTCAGGTGATGGTTGTAGTTCACATTTGATAACCAAATATAGCAGGGTGAAAAGCGCTTGTCAAGCACCGGTGATATCCAGGGTTGTCTCTGCTTTCCGGTAAAGAGCGCCTGCCGTCTATCAAAATATTGACAAAACCGGCTTTTGCAGGGAAAATGTATTTATTGTCTCATTCGGAGGGGATGCTTGGATACGTGGTTTCTGGAGCTTGTCGTTATTGCAGTTCTCATCGTCCTGAACGGTTTTTTTGCCTGTTCCGAGTTTGCCATCATATCGATCAGGAAAAGCAAGGTCGCCCAACTGGTGGCGGAGGGGGACGAGCGGGCAAAAATGGTGGAGGAACAGCAGAAAGACCCCCCCCGCCTTCTTGCCATCGTCCAGATCGGCATGACCTTGACGGGCGCCACGGCATCGGCGGTAGGCGGCATCATTGCCGTCGAGCATCTGAAGCCGGCGCTGCAGAAACTCCCCTATGAAGTGGTGCGGAATGCCGCGGAGCCCATCAGCGTGACGATTGTGGTCGTCATCCTCTCCTACCTCATCCTGATCTTCGGGGAACTGGTCCCCAAGACCATCGGCCTGCAGTATGCCGACACCATGGC
>JBGPID010000206.1:0-5669 GCA_041484725.1 Geobacteraceae bacterium
AACCGATGCATTTTTAAGATCCTTTATGAAACCATCAGCCGCAAAAGGTAAAATCGCCATTACCGGCCTCGGTATTTTCTCCGCAGCGGGGAAGAATCGTGTCTCCTTCACCGAATCGCTACTGCAGGGAAAGTGCGCCATCGGCCCGGTCGACCTCTTCGATGTCTCCCCCTTCACAGGCCGGATCGCCGCCCAGATAAGGGATTTCGACCCACTGGATTACTTTGACCGGCGGACCGCCGGCCACCTCATGCGCGCCGATCAGTTTGCTCTCATCGCCGCCGGAGAGGCGCTGGAAATGAGCGGGGCATGTGACAGCTACAGTCCGTATGACATAGGGGTCTCGATGGGGGCGGGGGCTGCGGGGATGTACCACGGTGAACTGTGGCTCAAGGGCATTCTGCAGGGAAAGAAGAGTCACCCGTCGCTTTTGCGCGGCATTCTCCCCGATCATACGGCGACCGCCATAGCCGGCCACTTCGGCCTCTGCGGTTACCAGGGAAGCATCACCACCGCTTGCTCTTCGTCGGCGACAGCCATCGGCTGGGGAGCCGACCTGATCTCCACCGGCCGACTCAAGGCATGCCTATGCGGCGGGACGGATGCCCTCTCGCTCCTCACTTTCGCCGGCTTCAACTCACTGAAGGTCGTTGATACCGATCCCTGTTCTCCTTTCAGCCTTGGCCGCCAGGGTATATCCCTCGGCGAGGGGGCGGCTTTTCTCGTTCTCGAAGAAGAAGCGCATGCGCAAGCCCGCAATGCCCGAATATACGGATATATCCCGGGTTATGCCATTGCCGGCGAGGCGCACCACATGACCGCCCCCGAACCAACTGGACAGGAAGCGGCCCGGGTAATGAGGTGCGCCCTGGAAGCCGCCGGCATATCCCCGGATCAGGTGGGGTGGGTAAACGCACATGGCACGGGCACGCCGCTTAACGATGTAGTGGAGAGCAGGGCGATGCGGCTGGTTTTCGGCGACGGTGTCGGCAGCGTCCCGCTTGTTTCCACCAAGGCAATGACCGGCCATTGTCTCGGCGCCGCCGGCGCCATTGAAATAGTGGCGACGGTCATCGCCCTCAATGCCGGAGTTATCCCCCAGACCCTTAATTTCCGTGGGAAAGACCCCGAATGCGATCTCGATTACGGTCATGCCGGGGTAAGACAGAGCGCTGCCGCCATTGCGCTCTCCAATTCGTTTGCTTTTGGCGGCAATACGACATCGGTGGTGATAAGCAGATGACGAATTCGGAAAAAGTCCATCTGCTGTGTTACGCTCATCCTTCGTCGCTACGGCGTACGGTTGTACGCCTCACTCCTCATGGATTCGCAAGCCTTGCATCTGGAGCTTTTTCCGAATTCGGCGAATCCTGGATTTCGAGAAATTAAATGAGTGGAACAGATGCTGACATAGTCATTACCGGCCTTGCCGCCATTTCAGCAGGCGGGGTCGGCATCGCCCAACTCCGGGAGACACTGGAGCAGGGGAAGGAGATGCTCACCCCTGTTCCCACGGAGATCCTCGGCGAAGAGGGCCACCTCTGGGGAAAGGCAGGCAGTTTCCGGGTCGGCGATTTTATGCCCCCCCTCAAGGCCCGCAAATTCGATCGCTGCAGTCTTTTCGCAACGATTGCGGCGGGAATGGCTATGCAGGACGCCGGATTGAATATGGCCTCCCTCAATCCCGAACGGGTCGGTATTGCGCTCGGCTGCGGTTTCGGCGGGGTCGCCAACTCCGAAGAGTTTCTCCGCGGCTATTTCCTGAAAGGTGCGGACGGGCTCATCCCCATGCTTTTTCCCAACACCGTTCCCAATGCGCCGGCGAGCAACGCCTCCATCGAACATGGTTTCAAAGGTCCCAATGTCACCCAGGTGCAGCGCTTCTGCTCCGCGGAATCGGCGTTCCTCATGGCCTGCCGTTTTATCGAGGAGGGGCGGGCCGATATCATGTTTACCGGTGGCGCCGATGATCTGAACGCCATCATGATGCAGGGGTTCAATTCTTTGGGACAGCTGCGCAGCCACGCCGCGGGTTTTGGCGAGGGAAGCGGCATCCTGGTGCTTGAGCGGAGGGAGCATGCTCTCCGGCGCGGCGCGATGATCAGAGGAAAAGTGGGAGAGATCAGGACTATCGGTTATCTTTTGCCGGGGAAAGAACCTGAGGGAATCGCCAGACTAAAGGCTGATACAAGGCCGGATATCGTCTCCCTCTCCGGCGCCGCAGCCGATTTTCCCCTCCTCCTGGAAGGGACGGAGGACCTCCCCCATCTTGAGGTGGGGAGGCTTGTCGGACGGTCACTCGCCATGGGTGGTGTTGCCATGGTGGCGCTCTTCATTACCCTCCGTGCAGGGAAGCAGGCGTTGCACCTGGCGGCCTCGCCCGAAGGCCCCTTCTTCGCCATAGACTTCTTTGGAGGTCCTTCTGTTCAATCCTGATCCCGGCGCTTATTTACCCCATCGCTCCCCCTTTCTCGTTCTCGATCGGATACTCGCCCTGGAACCGGGAGTCTCCGCCCTTGCCCGGCAGCGGGTGACCTGCGGCGCGCCCGGTTATTCGCCGTTTCTTCTTATCGAGGCCATTGCCCAGCTCGGCGGTATCGCCGCCGCCCGGGAAGACAGCGGAGGGGGGATCCTTGCCGCCATTGACCGGGCCGAGTTCCAGGGCGCACCGATGGCCGGCGACACCCTCACCATTGCCGTACGGATTGTCAAATCGTTCGGTCCGCTCCATCTCGTGGAGGGGGAGGTCTCCGCAGACGGGAAAATAGTTGCCACCGCCAGGGTAACCCTCAAGGTCGGGACAATGCCATGAAGGCTTTCCTCCGCCTCATCATCAGAAGATGCCTCATCCCGGCCCTGCTGGTAATGCTCCTCATATCCGCCAGCGCCCATGCTGCGGAGATCTCGCCGCTGGAAGGACTGGAAATGGCGCGGAAAGGTTTTGCCGGGATGACCGACTTCACCGCCGAGATCACCCAGGAGAAACAGATCGCCCTCCTTAAGAAGACTATGACATCGAGCGGCCAGGTCCGCTTCCGGCGTCCCGACACATTCTATATGGAGGTTTATTCGCCATACGCGAGCCGTCTTTTGCTCAAGGATAACATGCTTACCATGTTTCTTCCCACTGAAGGTATAAGACAGAAGACCGTTCTCCCGCCCGAAGAGGGCCTTCGCCACTGGTTCTCACTTTTTGACCGGCCGGTCACCCGGCTCCCTGCCGGGGTGGAACTCCGGGCCTACCGTCGCGGCGATACCGTTACCCTGCGGATAATCCCCACCGGCAAGAAGGGGGTAAAGGAACTCAGAATCACCCTCTTCGATGACGGAAGGCCCAGGCGGCTCGCCATAGAGGAACAGAACCGGGACCGGACGGTCATAACCTTCAACAGGGTGCGGAAAAACGTGGGGCTTGCGGAAAAGGATTTCAGGATTGAATGAAGTTCAGGGGACAGCGGACAGTTAACAGTTAAACAGTTAAACAGTTAAACAGTAAAACAGTAAAAACAGTAAAAGCCTCTAATTTGCTTTCCACTGTTCCACTGTCCACTGTTTCACTGTTCAACTGATCGGGACCAACTGGGATATGCAGATAAAGACGATCAGACATAGACGGTTTCTGACCGGAATTACGCTCTGCTGGGCTTTCCTGCTCGCCGCGGGATGCGCCGCGCTGCCGAAGGTGCAGGTCCCCTTCCGCCCTGGAGCAACGCTGGAAACAGTGGCGGCAATGGTGACAATCTCGGTCAAAACCCCCCAGGTAAACACCGGCGGCCATGGTTACATGGTATATCAACGGCCCGACCGTTTCCATATGGTGATCCTCACCCCCTTCGGCACTACGGCCCTTGAGACTTACAGCTCCGACGACCGGCTTACCATCGTTATCCCCTCTAAGGGTGAGGCGTACGCCGGCGCATTTGACGAGATGCCGATTGAGAGCCCTCTCCGGGGGTGGCGAATGATAAGGCTGATGGCGGTGGATGAGCCGCTCTTTGATCCCGTGAAGAAGGGGACCTCGGAGAAGAGCAGTAAAGCAACGGGTGAAATCACATCCTTTTATGATAGCCAGGGGCTCCTGGAACGGAAAAAATTCAGCAGTGGCGAGGAAGTTTTTTTCCGCGACTATCAGTCAGCGGAAGGGGTGCCGTTCCCTTCGGTCATTGAATTCATCGACCGTAACGGGGCGCGGGTGAAGATCACCTTCGAAGAGCCGGAAATCAATAAACCGGTTGATAATGCGGCGCTCGTCCCCAATCTGGAGGGGATAACGATCCTTTCCCTGGCAAGTTTCAAGGGGATGTAGCCGGCCATGGCGAAACCGGCGACGCGTTTCATAAGTCTTATCCATGACATTATCAGGGCCCACCTGACCTGGCTCTTCAGGGTTACCTGGGAGCGGCCGCGGACAACCGTGGCGCTGGCGACCCTCTTCTTTGGCCTTGCCCTCTTTTCCATCCTGTCATTACGCTTCGAATCCGATATTTTCAAACTCTTTCCCGCCAGAAGCGGCGCCCTGCGCCTCTTTCTCGATTCGCTGGAATGGACCGGAAACGCCGGAGAGGCATATTTTCTGCTCGAAGGGGAGCGGGATAAGCTTGCCCCCGCGGCCGAGGCCTTTGCCGCCCGGCTGAAGGCCCTGGAAGTGGACGGCAGGCCTGCCTTCAAAAAAGTCACTTACCGTGTCTTCGATCCGCAGGAGGCCGACTCATTCGCCGCATTTATCGGTTACGCCGTAACCCGGCCCCAGCTGTTTCTCGACCCTGCCGGGGTTGAAGATTATCTCCGGAAACTTGAGCCGGCGAACATGGAGCGCTCCCTGAACAGGGCCCGGGCCGAGCTTGCCAGCCAGTTCGGTATGGGGATGCGCGGATTGGTTGCCGCAGACCCCCTCTATCTCAGGGAAGCGGTGCTTCCCCGCCTGAAAAAGGGGAGCCGGTCCTTCGATCTCGACCCCGACTCCCCCTATTTCCTTTCCCGTGACGGCCGGCTCCTGATCATGATCGCCGAGCCGGCCCTGCCGGTGCAGGATATGGCCTTCGCCCGCAAGCTCGTGGTGGGGATAAACAAGGCAAGGGAAGGTTCTAAAGTCACCATCTCCTGCGCCGGTGCCCACCTCTCCGCGGTCATCGACGAAAGGGTGATGAAGCAGAACATCATCTTCAGCATTGTCTCTTCCCTTGCGGTGGTCCTCGGGCTGTTTTACTTCACCTATCGCCGGCTCCTGCCGACCCTCCTGATCCCCTTCATCATCCTCTTCGGGACGGTCATGGCCATGGGTACGGCAGGTCTATTCCTCGCGTCCGTCCACATCATCTCCTTCGCCTTCACCGCCCTCATCATCGGGATCGGCACCGACTACTCGATCCATCTCTACGACCGCTTCTACACCGAGCGTTGCGCGGGGAGGGGAAGCAGCGAGGCGCTCAGGCTTGCGGTCATCGACACCGGTCACGGCATCTTCACCGCGGCCCTTACCACGGCCATGCCGTTCCTGGCGCTCGTTGCATCCTCCGTCCGGGCCCTCTCGGAGCTGGGGCTCCTGGTCGGGCTCGGGGTGATCTTTTCCATGTACGCCACCTTTTTCTTCCTGCCGCCGCTCCTCGTTTTCGTTGAACGACGCTTCCCCCGGACCGTTTATACCCCCCTGCCGTCGTTCGGTCTCGACG
>JBGPID010000207.1:0-5645 GCA_041484725.1 Geobacteraceae bacterium
GAATCTCATCCCCACCGTGCTTCAAGTAGACATATGCGAGGAATCGCTCCCGCGCCTTTTCTTTCCCCTTTTCCATACGCTCATGAACATATCTTTCCAATGCCTCGTCAATGGTCGTTATATTCATGGCCGCCCCCTCATTTTACAAATTTATACTCGCTGCTTGATATATATATCGGCAGATTTTACAGGATGATGAATTTGCTAAGTAATGAAGCATATACAGACGGTTACGCAGAGGGAAAAGACGACCTTGAGGGTCGCCATATAATCACTCTAAGTAATTAATACGCGCATGCTTTCAGATCAACTCAATGGTCGCCCGCACCGCCTTGTCGATCCCCTCCGCTGCCTCGGAGATCCGCTCGGCCAGCATATAGGCCGGTGTCGAGACGATCTTGTTTGCCTTGTCCACGACGAATTCCTTGACCGGGCATTCCAGGTGTTCGCTGCCGGTTGCATTGATCGCCGCCGCAGTCCCCGCATCAGTGCCGATGGTCACCTTCGGCGCATACACCTTGCCGAGGGCGGCCGCCACCAGGGTCGGGGCGATGCAGATGGCGCAGATGGGCTTTTTGGCAGCGGCCATATCCTGCAGAAGCCGGGCAACTTCGGGATGGATCTCGGCCCCCGCCCCTTTCTCGGCAAAATTGCAGAGGTTTTTCGCCGCGCCAAAACCGCCCGGGAAAACTATCGCGTCCAGATCGCCCGCCTTTACTTCCCTGATACAGCGGATCTTGCCGCGGGCAATCCGGGCCGACTCGACAAGGGCGTTGCGCATGGCGCCGGTTGCCGCTCCGGTCAGGTGGTCGACCTCGGGAAATTCCTTGTCCGGGGCCATGCAGACCGCCTCCGCGCCGTACCTGTCGATGGCCAGTAGGGTAAAGACCGCCTCGTGGATTTCGCTTCCGTCATACACGCCGCAGCCCGATAGAACAACCCCGATCTTTTTCTTCATACAATCCTCCTTTACCTATTGAGATCTTTTTTCTTCATCCAGGGCGATCCTGATCGCCTCATCAAAACCGGTGGGGGGGAACGGAATGAGTTCCCTGATCCGCTGGTCAAAGCAGACCACCTCCGTTTTGACCCCTTCGATGAGCGGCATGGCGATGGACGGCCTGACCGGGGTGATCAGCCCGACCCAGTAGGAGGAGAGCTTGGGGGTGAGCAGCGGCACCGGTATGATCAGAATGGATCTCCCCTCGATCTTCGCGAACCGCTCCATCATCTGCCGGTAGGAAAGGATCTCCGGTCCCCCTATATCCAGGGTCTCTCCGGCGGTCCGCTCCTCCCCGAGGCAGCCGACCAGGTAGCGGATCACATCGGCAACCGCGATCGGCTGACAGCGGGTCGACACCCAGCGGGGGGTGATCATCACCGGCAGTCTTTCCACCAGGGACTTGATCATCTCATAGGAAGCCCCGCCCGCGCCGATGATCACCGCGGCGCGCAGGAAGGTGGTCTGAAATCTCCCCTTCATCAATATCCGGGCCACCTCCAGGCGGCTCGCCAGATGCTCGGAGAGTCCCGTACCGCTCTCACCCAGCCCGCCGAGATAGATGACCCGGCGCACCCCTCCCCTTTCCGCGGATGCAGTAAAATACTCCGCTGCCTGCCGGTCACGACGCTCGAATCCCGCCCGTCCGCCACCCATGGAATGGACCAGGTAGTAGGCCGTATCGATCCCCCTGAATGCCGCATCGAGCCCGGTCCGTTCCAGGAGGTCGCCCACCGCCATTGTCGCGCCGGGCGGCAGTACGGCATCAGCCCGCCGCACCAGGCAGCGCACGCTGTAACCGGCAGCCAGCAGCGCACTTACCAGTCTCGCGCCGATAAAGCCGGTAGCCCCGGTGACCAGAACTGTCCCCGCGTTTGGCTCCATTTGAACCCTCCGATAATGGTGAGTCTCTTCCGTTCCTGTTAAATTGTACACAATTTCCGGCAAAAACCAAATATGATGCTTTCGCAGATTCTCAAAGAAGTCCCCCCCCCAGCGAGGGAGGAGGGATGACTTTTTGCGACTCCATCAACGGTTGGATCAACAGGAAAAGGTCAGGTGATTATTGCCGGAAAAACATGGGAAACCAACAAGAAATAATGACACATGAAGCACCTCCCTCGAGATTGCAGATGGACCGGTATTCCGGCTTCGGGCTTCCTACTTACCCACCTTCCCAGGATATCCCAGTGGCTGTTTCGCCTTTGCGCGAATGGGTTTTCGTTCCCGTCACGGCTGCGGGGCAGCGGGGGATTTGCACCCCTCTTCCACACATCCATCTGAAAAGAATTGATCAGTAGTTTTTACAGAGATCAGGAGAGATTGTCAATAAAATGAACAAACGCTCGCCACATGCATTATTTAAAGCTTTGCTGAATTTGTCAGGTAAGATAATATATCACCAGATTCGCACCCTTACCGTGAAGCACATCGGTGCACGGATATGCAGACTTGATCATAGCAAAGAAGTTTCGCGACTGCACCTTGACAGGACGCATGCGGTATAACCTTGATGTACCGCCCGAAGGGAGATTTTAGAGGAACTCACGTGCAGATTATTCTTTTCAACAAACCCTTTAACGTCCTCTGCCAGTTCACCGATCCTGGCGGACGCCTGACCCTGGCGGACTATATTCCTATCCCCGGCGTTTATGCCGCCGGTCGCCTGGATTATGACAGCGAAGGTTTGCTTGTCCTCACCGACACAGGACGTATACAAAAGCGGATTGCCGATCCACGCGCCGGAATGGCTAAAACGTATTGGGTGCAGGTGGAAGGGTGCCCCACCTCGTCCACCCTGCAACAGTTGGCCTCCGGTGTTCTGCTAAAGGATGGAATGACCTTGCCGGCCGTTGTCGCGCAGATCGAACCACCACCGCTCTGGCAGCGCACCCCGCCGATTCGCGAACGGCGACTGATTCCAACCAGCTGGCTGGCGATAACCCTTACTGAAGGCCGAAACCGTCAGATTCGGCGGATGACCGCGGCCGTCGGCCTGCCGACTTTACGACTTATCCGGCAGGCCATCGGGCCGTGGCAACTCGATGACTTGCAGCCCGGCGAATGGATAGTGACTGAAATCCCGGCTGGATGGCTGTAGCATCGAAGTCAAATCAAAAGAACGGCATTCCACTGAAAAGAACGGATCCAGGGGAATAAACCGTTGCAATATTGAAAAAATGACATGATCTTTCCGGAGCGTTGTAGTATCTTTCCCCCGGATATTCCTATACTCTTGGCGAACCCGCCTGACAGAGCAGATATTTCAACAGCATCATGATTGGGAACCGGAATTTGTCCCAATGAACGCCGAAGAGAATATGATAGAAATCGCATGCCAGCAGGTGTTGAAAAACGATGCGTCGGTATTTTCCATTCAATGGACACTCCTGCCGGCGCGTCACGCCACGACACTCACCCCCCACTTCCTTCTGGAGAGTTACCTGACCTATCTGTGTCGTTTCACCCTCTTCCTGGTTCGGCCGGTAGAGACGGCAGATGGTCTGGAATTCCGGCTCCTTTTCGCGAAAACGAGTCTCCTCAACTTTGCCGCACCGGAATTTTCCACGCAAGGGGTTGCCCGTTGCGCAACCCTCCGGATCTGCAGCGGGCTTTTCCTGCAGAAAGAGTTCTGCAATAACGGCAAGTTCTCTTTCATGGCCGAAACAACAAGCGGGGGTGTCAAGGTTACCCTGCAACTCTCCGACTACTTCCCTCGCCTGCTGGGGAGCCGCACCCCTTCACTCCCCCGCAAGTGGCTCTATCGGCTGACCCAGGCACTGATTCACAGGATAGTGACTGTCAGGTTTCTTGCCCGTCTCTATCGGGAGTTGGAAGGGGAAAAGGTGCGTTTCCGCACTGTCAAGGTTTACGTGCAGAGCGGCGAGGATATTTAGTTTCCATCCGGAAACTCCGGATGGAAACTATTTAGAATAAGGGACACCCAGGATGACGACCGGACTTAAGAGAAGGCTCTTGCTCCTCCTCATCTTTTCCTATGGAGCGATTCTCGCCGCCATAACGGCTCTGAACCGCTTCGGAGCGGACCGCTGGTGGTTCGGCGCATTGGACCTCTATCTCCCCCAGGCAATGTGGCTGGTCCCCGCAGTTCTTCTGACGTTCTACTCGCTCAGGGTTGCCCGGCATTGGCTCTGGATGCCGGGGCTTTGCGCACTCTGGGTGCTTGGGCCGATCATGGGCTTTTGCTGGTCCCCGCAAGCGCCACCGGAACCGGCAGACACCCTGTCGGTGCGGATTATGACATGCAACGCCAAGTACGGCAAACACGACATTGCAGCGCTCATCGGCGATATCGCACGGTACGGGCCTGACGTCGTTCTCCTCCAGGATGCCGGGGGGTCACTCAGCAGTCCCCTTGGGGATTGCTTCCGGAAATGGAATGTCCGTTCATTCGGGCAGTACGTTATCGCGAGCAGACTCCCTCTGTCCGAGGCGGAGGTTCGTTGGATCGCCTTTCCCGGTGAAAAACAGACATGTTTGCGTTGCCGGCTGCATATCGGCGCCACGGCGATAACCATCTACAATGTCCATTTCCAGTCGCCCAGAGAAGGACTCAATGCCTTCAGGACGGCAAGGAAGCGACCATGGTACCTGCCGGAAGCCATTCAGCAGCTCGAGAACAACGCCGAGGCCCGACTCGCGCAGGCGCGCGCGATACGGGAATTCGTCCGGCAGGAACAGGGGCCGGTTATCGTTGCCGGTGACCTGAATTCACCCGACCCCTCCCAGGTCTGTTTAACGCTTCGGGACGCGGGCCTTCATGACGCCTTCGCCGAAGGGGGGAGAGGCTATGGTTACACATACGGCCACTTCCTGCTACAACACAGACTTCCTTGGCTACAGGCCTCGTGGATGCGGATCGATCACATCATGTTGAGTGCGCAACTGCAATCGTGGCATTGCCGGACCGGGACCGGAAAGGCTTCCGATCACCGGCCGGTGATCGCCGACCTGATTCTGAAACTTCCCTGGTCCCAGTTGCATTAACCAGCTTTTCCCTCTTTTCATCTCTCTGTTCTTCGGATAATTTTCTCGATGCAGAGAGAGAATAAATATGATAATATTAACACGATGTATCCCACGGGAAACGACACCTGAATAACCACTCCTACATATTGAAAAGTCGCGAAAAATCTACTCATCTTTATAAGGAGGGTATATGACAGTTCGTACAACTTTTGATCCGGAACTTACGAAAAAGATCGTAAAGACAATCCCGATATTTAACAACTTCACCGACCAGGAACTCTCTTCCCTGCTGGAAAAAACCAGCGTCTACAAGTTCCACAAAGGAGAGACCATTTTTCTTGACGATGATCAGAAGCAACTGATGTACATCATCCTCAAGGGCCGAATCAAGGTGGTGGAGATCTCCCAGGACGGTCAAGAGCGCGTAATGGCGTTCAGGCAGCGCGGCGATTATTTCGGCGAGATGGGCCTACTTGACGGTAAGACCGATTCCGCAACGATCATCGCCATGGAGCCGTGCAATATGCTCCTGGTGACAAAAAGCCTGTTTGACGAATTCTTCCTGCAGAACAATATAGCGTTACAGGGGATAGTCTCGGTGCTCTGCAAGCGCCTGCGCGAAAGTTGGGTATTTCATAACATTATCGGTCTGAAA
>JBGPID010000208.1:0-5635 GCA_041484725.1 Geobacteraceae bacterium
GAATACAATATGGGTGATCATGGTAATGGTTCCTCCAGGAATATCCCCGGTAGATCAACGATTGATCATTCCGATAATTTTATAACCCATCTCGTACAAAGATGCAAAAAATATCGTATGGCCGTCTGATATTTATTCGCGCGTTCATCGCGCTAAACGCGGCACCCACCATGAAACGCGCAAAAACATCCGGTTAATTCGTCATGATTAGTGACAAAATTGCTCTCTGCTGGTAGCATATTGAAGAAATATGTCAAGAATGAAACGAATATTGGGAATGGACCTCGGCAGTCACTTAGAAAAAAGCAATATGCGGTTACAGCTTCTGCTGCGCGCCCTGCGTTCGCGCAACTACCGGCTCTTTTTCGCCGGCCAGAGCATCTCGCTGGTCGGCACATGGATGCAGCAGGTTGCCATGAGCTGGCTCGTCTACCGCCTGACCGGATCGGCCTTTCTTCTCGGCCTGGTCGGTTTTGTGAGCCAGATCCCGACTTTCCTCCTCGCCCCCGTTGCCGGCGTGCTTGCCGACCGATGGGACAAGCGGCGGCTCCTCATCACCACACAGACCCTCTCCATGCTCCAGGCTGCAGCGCTTGCCTTCTTTGTCCTGGCCGGGACCGTCCAGGTTTGGCAGATCCTCACTTTAGGCCTGATCCTCGGCATTATCAACACCTTTGATATCCCGGCACGCCAATCTTTCATCGTGGAAATGGTCGACAATCGTGAAGACCTGGGGAACGCGATTGCCCTCAATTCCTCCATGTTCAACGCCGCCCGGCTTATCGGCCCATCCATCGCGGGGCTGCTTGTCGCCGCAGTGGGAGAAGGGGTATGCTTCATTCTGAACGCCTTAAGTTACCTGGCGGTCATTGTCGCCCTTGTTGCCATGCGTCTTAAGCCGGGGAAGCCGAAAAGGTCAAGGCGTCATATCCTGCACGAGTTGCGGGAAGGGGTCAGTTATGCATTCGGCTTTTCGCCGATCCGCAGCATTCTCCTGTTGATCGCGCTGGTGAGTCTCATGGGGATGCCCTACTCCATCCTTATGCCGGTATTCGCCCGGGACATCCTCCACGGCGGACCGCACACCTTCGGTTTCCTAATGGCGGCGTCGGGTTGCGGCGCTCTGGCAAGTACGGTCTATCTTGCCTCCCGCAAAAGCGTCCTCGGTCTCGGCAAGCTCATTGCAACAGCCGCGGCAATTTTTGGCGCCGGACTCATAGCCTTCGCCTTCTCCAATTCGCTCTTTCTCTCGCTCCTCTTCCTCTGTCTGACGGGCTTCGGAGCCATGGCGCTGGTTGCGTCGAGCAACACCATCCTTCAGACCATTGTGGAAGACGACAAACGCGGCCGCGTCATGAGCCTCTTCACCATGGCGTTCATCGGCATGGCCCCTTTCGGGAGCCTCATTGCCGGAACGCTTGCGAACGCCATCGGGGCGCGGAACACCCTGTTGATAGGCGGCGTCTCCTGTCTTGCAGGGGGGGCGCTCTTTGCCAGAAACCTGCCGAACATCCGGAAAAAGATCCGGCCTATCTATGTAAAAATGGGGATTATCAGCGAAGTGGCGACTGGCATGCAGAGTGCCGCTGAGCCGACCATCCCGTCGGAGGAACAATGACCGGTCCGTGACCTGCAATTCAGGGGGCTGTTTTAAGTAAATAATATCTTTTTTAGATACAAAAGTATATTTTTGTGCTAGAAATAAAAATCTTTTAAAGTCCAGCATGCCTGGCAACATTGAAAGTCACCGGTTTCTTTACAATCCGGCAACGAAAGGAGTCTACAGATGGGGAACAAGATATTTGTCGGAAATCTTTCCTGGGAATCCACGGAAGAGGAGTTAAATAAACTTTTTGCAGAATCAGGACAGGTAACTTCCGTAAAGATAATTACCGATAAGTTTACCGGTCAGCCGAAAGGGTTCGCCTTTGTGGAAATGGCTACGGACGCCGAGGCTCGCAAGGCGATCGAGGCGCTTAACGGCACCATGCTGAAAGACCGGGCTCTGACGGTAAACGAGGCGCGCCCGCCAAAAGAACGTGAGAACCGTGGACATGGCGGTGGCGGCGGCAGAGGAGGCTACAGCGGGAACAATCGTCCCGGCGGCGGCAGCGGCGGCGGCAGAAGGGAGAGATAATCCCTTGCAAGTTATCGTTCACGGCAATGATGTGGAGGGGGCTCTCCGGCACCTGAAGCGCAAGCTCCAGCAGGAAGGATTTTTCCGGGAGATTAAGAAGCGGAAGTATTATGAAAAGCCTTCGGTGAAAAAGAAGCGGAAACAGCAGGAGGCAATGAGAAGGAGACGAAAAGCGCTCAGGTTCAAAAAACCCGATAGAGACAAGGGTTAGTAAATTAAAGAACAATGCAGGGCCCCGGATAATTCCGGGGCTTTTTTACTTTCAAGAAAGGCAAAAACTTAACCCGGCAAAGCCGAACCAAACAAGAAAAAATCAAAGGCAATGGAACGCGGATCAAATCTGATTTAAACGGATTTACACGGATAAAAACAAAACTAAAAAAAGGGTTTAAAATCCGCGTAGATCCGCTTAATCCGCGTCATCCGTGTTCTAATGAAGTGCTGGTTTACGCATGTTTTGTAAAGACTGAAGTCGTAAGTGACTGACAGCAGACATTGACCCTGAAGGTGCCTGCCCGGGTGTTGAGGCTTAAAGGGTAAATAATCCGGACAAAACCCGGCCATCCTACTCCGGTATTGCCTGATGTTCCGTTACACCGCAAAACTCGCGAATAACCCGGAGAAAATCAGCTCCGTAACGGCCGAGCTTGTGCTTCCCCACTCCGCTTATACGCGCCAGCCCCTCGGGGTCCGTGGGGCGGAAGGCTGCCATCTCCTGCAGAGTTGTGTCGCCGAAGACGACAAACGGCGGAACCTGCTGCTCATCCGCCAGACGCTTGCGCAGCACGCGCAGGGACTGAAACAGCCGTTCGTCATAAGCGATCCCTTCCCGCCCCCGTTTCGTCTCCTTCTTCACCGTGATTATTCGCACGCGCGGCCGGGCGAGGACCAGTTTCTCCTCCCCGCGCAGGAGCGGCCTTGCCCTGGGGGAGAGACGTAGTACCGAATAATTTCCCATATCCTGCTCTATGTAGCCCAGATGAACCAGTTGGCGGATAAGGCTCCCCCAGGCATCCTGGGACAAACTGCTGCCGATACCGTAAGTGGAGAGACGGTCATGTCCCAGGTTTCGGACCCGTTGGCTCTGGGAGCCGCGCAGGACCTCGATGACATGCCCCATACCGAAACGCTGACCGACCCGGTAGACACAGGAAAGGGCCTTCCGCGCCTCTTCGGTGGCGTCGTAGCGATCGGGGGGGTTAAGACAGAGATCACAGTTGCCGCAATCATCCTCCAAACGCTCACCGAAGTAACCGAGCAGCACCCGGCGGCGGCAGGTGAGGGCCTCGGCGAAACCGATCATGGCATTCAGCTTATGCAGCTCGATACGGTTCTGCTCGGCATTTCCCCCAGACTCGATGAGTGCCCGAGATATGGCAATATCTCCATAGCCGAACAGAAGGAACGCCTCGGCGGGTAGACCGTCGCGTCCCGCGCGGCCGGTCTCCTGGTAGTAACTCTCGATATTCCGGGGCAAATCATAATGGACCACGAAGCGGACGTTCGGCTTGTCGATCCCCATGCCGAAGGCAACCGTGGCCACCACTATGCGCAGGTCATCACGCATGAACGCCTCCTGCACCCGGCGCCGCTCCGCGTCCGGAAGTCCGGCATGGTATGGGGCGGCTTCCATTCCGGCCGCTGCCAGACGTCCTGCCACTTCCTCCACCCGTTTACGGGAGAGGGCATAGACGATCCCCGCCTCCCCCGGCCGTCCCTGAAGAAATTTCATCAGCTGCTGGAACGGTTTCTGCTTCTCAATGACCGTATAAAGGATATTCGGGCGATCAAAGCCGCAGACATGACAGGCGGCCCCGGAGAGCCCCAGCCGCTGGATAATATCTGCGCGGGTCTGGGGATCGGCGGTGGCGGTAAGGGCGATCAGCGGCACCGCTGGAAAAATCCCGCGCAGACGGCCGAGCTGCACATACTCCGGCCGGAAATCATGACCCCACTGGGAGATGCAGTGGGCCTCATCAATGGCGAAGAGGGCAATTTCCAGTTCCTTGAGCCGTTCCAGGAAGTTTTCGGCCATAAGCCGCTCAGGCGCCACATAGAGAAGGTCGAGCCGTCCCCCGTGGAGGTCCGCCAGTACCCGGCGTGACCCGGCTTCCGTAAGGGTGGAGTTATAACAGGAAGCCGCCACTCCATTGGCATTGAGGGCGTCCACCTGGTCCTTCATCAGCGAGATAAGGGGAGAGACCACGATCCCCACCCCGCTCCTGTGCAGCGCGGGTATCTGGTAGCAGAGCGATTTTCCGCCGCCGGTCGGCATGATCACGAAGGCATCCTCACCCCGCATCACCTGAGCGATGATCTCCTCCTGGGGGGGACGGAATGTGGGATAGCCGAAGACATTTTTCAGGGTTTCGAGGGGAGTTCTGTTCATCTGGCAACACTTTCGCTAAAAGGTTCAGGTACAGGTTCAGGATCAGGAGAGATTCATAACCTTTCTCGATCTTGGCCATCTTAACATTATCAAAATTAATTTTTCCGCATTAACAGATCAGCGGCGCTTGCCGAGCGCCAGCATCACCAGAGGAATAGTGGTGATGGCGCCGACCAGGAACAGAGTCCAGCCGACTGCCTTGCGCTGGTCCCTGTTGAGCCGGTCCGCAAGCAGGAGAGCGATCCCCCCTCCGAGCGCGGCACGTGTTCCCGCTACGAGTCCCAGTTCCGGAATGGTCAGTCTTGTTTCCTTCATACAACCTCCTTTGTCGGGATGTCGTGGTTGATGACCCCGCCCCTACTTTGCCAGATGCACCTCAAATGTGCCGCTGCTTCCCCTGAATCTTACCCTGTTCAGAAAAATCCTGTCAACCTGCACACCGCCGATAGTCATCCCTGTCTTCACAATCACACCGTTGACAACGGCTATGCTTTCAGCAGGTTCATCCTGAAGGGCTATGCCGTTTACTGTCAGCGCAGCCACGTCGGAAGGCGCCTCCTGCTCGGGGAGGGCGCGGGCTGTGGGGTTATTAAAGGGGTGTGCTGCCGTGATCTTTTCCCGCACCTTCTCCCGGGAGAGAGTCCTCTCTGTTGGCACAGATACGGCTGGAGAAATCTCTGTATCGGCCGGCCCCGGTTTATCCCCCTGAATAGGCGATCGGGATGGGGTAACGGGCTGGATGGATGGAACAGAGCGGAGATCCTTTTCCCGGGCCTGCATGAGGGGAGGCGATGGCTGGCGCATGAAAAAATAGATCGCAACTCCCCCGCCAACAAATACCAGTGATATGATCATCCATCTGGCCATGCGGCGGGGCGATGAATATGAACGATTATCGGTTGCCAGAAGCGCACTGTTTATTTCAACCGTTTCGTTCTTTCGGGCTGCCTTCTCATTCTCTGTCTTTTTCAAAGCCTTGAGGATAAAGCTCATACCCCTCCCCCCTTCCCGTCTTTCCCAAGGCTGGGCAAAGAGGCGCCGTTGACGGCCTTGTAGAGCTGGATCAGGGTAATGGGACCAACCTTACCCGTGGCGCTTATTTTTCTGGA
>JBGPID010000209.1:0-5602 GCA_041484725.1 Geobacteraceae bacterium
GACCTTGCGCAAATTCTCACGAAAGAATCGGTAGGGGTTGCGTTTATCTGCCTGCACGGTCGTTATGGTGAGGATGGCGCGGTTCAGGGGCTTCTGGAGGTGCTGGGGATTCCCTACACCGGCGCCGGGGTCCTGGCGAGCGCCCTGGCCATGAACAAGATCTTTGCCAAAAAGCTGTTCCAGGCGAGCGGCCTGACCGTGGCGCCATATCGGGTAGTGCAGCAAGGCCATGAGCCGGACCTTGCTACGATCGGCTTTTCCCTGCCGGTGGTGGTAAAACCATCCCAGGAGGGTTCATCGGTCGGGGTGAGCATCGTCAGGCGTGTGGAGGAATTTCAGCCGGCCCTGGAAGCGGCCTTCGCCTATGACGCGGAGATCCTGGTGGAACAGTTCATAAAGGGGCGGGAGATCCAGGTGGGAATACTGGAAGAACAGGCCCTGGGGGCCATCGAGATCGTGCCGAAGAAAGAATTCTACGATTATGAGGCGAAGTATACCCCGGGTATGGCCGATCATATTCTACCCGCGCCCCTCTCTCCCGACCTATATCGGCAGGTGCTGGGCGCCGGCGAGGAAGCGCACCGGGCTTTGGGTTGCTGCGGATACAGCAGGGTCGACTTTCTGGTGACGGACGAGGACGAATGTTATCTCCTGGAAGTGAATACCCTGCCGGGGATGACCGCGTTGAGCCTTCTGCCTGAAATTGCCCGGGGTGCGGGCATCGGTTTCGCGGAGCTGGTGGAAAGGATTCTTGCCACCGCTGCTTTGAAAATTAACGTGTAGGGGCGGTTCTTGTGCCTCCCCTGACTTGGGCAACCGCCAGGGTTGCCCCTATAGTGAAATGCCATGTATGATCTGCGCATGAAAAAAACGAGGAACGGTGTCCGGAACCGCCTGAAAAAGCAGCGCAAACCGATCAATTACCGCAGCTTTTTCAAGAAAGCGGCGCGTCTGGCCGGTGGGCTCATTGTCTTCTCGCTGGCCGCGGTTATCGTCTATGAGCTGTACGGAGTAGTGGCGCATACGACGTTTCTCCGTCTTGACCGGATCGAGGTCAATCCCCTGAAACGACTCAGCCGGGATGATGTCATCGCCCTGGCCGGCGTGAAAACCGGTGATGACATGCTGGCCTTGCAGCTCAAACGGATTGGCGAACAGTTGATGAAAAACCCTTGGGCGGAAAAAGTCAAGGTCCGGCGCTATTTCCCCCACACGCTCGCAATCGACGTTGTCGAGCGGGAGCCGGTGGCGATTGTCAACATGGGGTATCTCTATTACCTGGACAAAAAAGGCGAGGTTTTCAAGCCGTTGAATGAAGGGGACCGGCTCGATTATCCGGTGCTGACCGGCATTAGCGAAGAGGACATGTGGAAGGACCCGGCAGGCGCCAGGGATGCCCTGAAAGGGGCGCTCGGCCTGATAGCGCTGCTTTCCGGCGGACAGCTCCTGACGCTGGCGGAAATATCCGAAATCCATTACGACAAGGGATACGGTTTTACCCTGTTTACCATGCAGGGGGGGGTGCCGGTTAAGCTTGGGAACAGCGGGTTCGTCGAAAAACTGGCGCGGCTGTCCCGCATCTATCGGGAGTTACAGGCCCAGATGCCAACCCTGGAATACATCGATCTCGATTACAGCGACAAGATCATCGTGAAAAAGGTATGATGGGCGCATAGGAATAGCTGGAGGAACCGGATTTTTCGGCAGATATTGCGGGAAAACCGTGTTCCCTGACAAAAGGGGGGAGTCATGAGCGGAAAAAGGGACAATCTGGTCGTAGGACTTGATATCGGCACAACCAAAATCTGTGCCATTGTCGGCAATATAACCGATGAAGGGATCGATATAGTCGGCATCGGCACAAGCCCTTCGCACGGCCTGCGCAAGGGGGTGGTAATCAACATCGACAGCACCGTGGCATCCATCAGGAAGGCGGTGGATGAGGCCGAGCTGATGGCTGGCTGCGAGATCAAGTCGGTCTATGCCGGAATCGCCGGCGGACACATCAAGGGGTTCAACTCCCAGGGAATCATTGCCATCAAGAACCGTGAGGTGTCGCCGGACGACGTCAAGCGGGTCATCGATGCAGCCAAGGCGATCGCCATCCCCATGGACCGCGAGGTGATCCATATCCTTCCCCAGGAGTTCATCATCGACGATCAGGATGGTATCCGCGAGCCGCTGGGGATGAGCGGGGTCAGGCTGGAGGCGAAGGTCCATATTGTCACCGGGGCCGTGGCCAGCGCCCAGAACATTATCAAATCTTGCAACAGAGCAGGGCTTGACGTGGCCGACATCGTTCTGGAGCAGCTCGCTTCCTCGGAGGCGGTCCTCTCTGTCGAAGAAAAGGAACTTGGGGTGGGCCTGATCGATATCGGCGGCGGCACAACCGATATCGCAGTCTTTGTGGACGGCGCCATCAAGTATACATCGGTCCTCTCCCTCGGAGGGAACCAGATGACCAACGATATTGCCGTGGGCTTAAGAACGCCGATGGCCGAGGCGGAGAAGATCAAGCAGAAGTACGGCTGCTGCATGTCCTCCATGGTCGGCAAGGATGAAACCATCGAAGTCCCGAGCGTGGGGGGGAGGAAGCCGCGCATCCTTTCCCGCCAGCTTCTGGCCGAGATACTCGAACCGCGGGTGGACGAGATATATGTACTGGTAAACCGGGAGATTGTCAGGTCGGGATTCGAGGATATGATGGCCTCCGGGATAGTGATTACCGGCGGCAGCACCATCCTGGAAGGGATGCCGGAACTTGCTGAACAGGTCTTTAATCTGCCGGTGCGCAGGGGATTGCCGCAGAACATCGGTGGTCTGGTGGACGTGGTCAATTCCCCCGCGTATGCCACCGGCGTGGGACTGGTGGTTTACGGCAGCAAGAACATGGGGATCCGCGAATTTCCCACGTCACAGAGCGATGAGAATCTGTTCAGGAGGGTGAGCAGGAGGATGAAGGAGTGGTTCGGCGAATTCTTCTAGGTTGGGAATCACGCTTTTCCGCCCTGGCGGCGTAAGTCTACGGGATTCCTTGTGCGGCGTGGCGCTGCCACGCCTTACGCGTCATCCCTCGACAGCCTTGCCAGGACGAAAAATCGTGATTCCCTGGGAAATTATTTGTGATTATGGTTAAAAACAAAAAAGGGGGTAGTTGCTATGTTTGAATTTGATGAGAGTATTGACCAGAATGCAAAGATCAAGGTGGTGGGGATTGGCGGCGGTGGGGGGAACGCAGTCAACACCATGATTTCCTGCGATGTCTTCGGTGTCGACTTTATCGTCGCCAACACCGATGCCCAGTCATTGCGCATGTCCAAGTCGCCGGTGAAGATCCAGATCGGCACCCAGCTGACCAAAGGGCTCGGAGCAGGGGCCAATCCCGATGTCGGGCGCGATGCGGCCGTGGAAAACCGGGAGCAGCTGGCCCAGGCATTCAAGGGGGCGGATATGATCTTCATCGCCGCCGGCATGGGCGGCGGCACCGGCACCGGAGCGGCGCCGGTAATTGCCGAAGTGGCCAGGGAAGCCGGTGCGCTCACCGTGGGCGTGGTAACCAAGCCATTCACCCGCGAAGGAAAGCAGCGTATGGCCAAGGCCGAAGAGGGGATCAAGGAACTGAAGAAGTACGTGGATTCGCTGGTGGTCATTCCCAATGACCGTCTGTTGGGTCTGGCAGGCAAATCCATGTCGATCCTGGACGCCTTCAGGCCGTCGGACGACGTGCTGCGCCAGGCTGTACAGGGGATTTCCGATCTGATCACCACATCGGGCCTGATAAACGTCGACTTTGCCGATGTGCAGGCGATCATGAGCGAGCGTGGCATGGCGATGATGGGGATCGGTATCGCCAACGGCGAAAACCGGGCCGTCGAAGCGGCTACCCGTGCCATCTCCAGCCCGCTTCTGGAGGATATCGACATATCCGGCGCCAAAGGGGTGCTCGTCAATATCTCCGGCTCCTCCGGCATGACCATGGATGAGTTCGACGCCGCCAGCCGCGTTATTCACGAGAAGGTCCATGAAGACGCCAACATCATTATCGGCCTCGTCATCGATGAGGACCTCGGCGACAACATCAAGATAACCGCCATCGCCACCGGTTTCGGCGACCGCTTTGACCTGGAGAAAGGGCGTCATGAGCTGAAAAGCGTAACGCCTCAGGCCGTCAAGGGGAACGAAATCAACCGGGAAATCCCGACCTTTATCCGGGATAAGCATAATCGCGACAGTTTCCGTCAACGCAACATTTTTATGGATGAAGAGGAGCAGTACGATATTCCGACGTTCCTCAGAAAATCAGTGGACTAGCGAAGGGTAAGCCACTTTTGACTCGGCCATTGGCCTCGCCCTGCGGGCAGCCTTCGCTGTCCAATTCGCTGGGCGAATTGTCCGCCCGAACAGCTTGACTCTTCGTGACCACTTGTGCGGCGCAGCACTGCAGTGCCTCGTCATGATCCCCCGACAGCACTGCGGGGACGAATAGTTGACGTCCCTTTGACGCAACATAGCATCGAAAACACGCGTTTGACCGGGTGGCACTACCCCCGCCATCCGAAACCGGTTTTGATTCCCCGGCTCCCCAATCCCCCCTCCACGGGTGAGCCGGGTCTTTTTCTCCTCTTTTTCTATCAATATGCCCGTATCGGGCGGAATTGCTAACTAAACTTAAATACTGCATTTACTCGCGCAAAGGCGCAAAGGCCGCACCCGGCCGCCGCAGCCAAGTCTGCTTTGGCGGAGGTGGCAAGAAATTCAAATAGTTATAGGGGAAAAACATAAGCTCAATAGGGTGAGAGGATAGAGCCTGATAATTTGTTGTTTATTCCTTTGCGCCTGCGCGCTGAAGCGCTATGGCGCACAAGCGCGTTCTTGGCGTGCTTTGCGCGAAACTGTATTTTCTACTATAATGCCTTATGAAACCGGAGATCGGTCTGAATAATATGGAGGTGGGAAATGGACTCGCAAAAGAATTGTCCGGAATGCCAGGGGACGATGGTCCTGACTCCCGGAGTCGGTGGGCTTTTCTGGAGATGCCAGAAGTGCGGCAAGAAAATACCGCTTGCCAGCGGCGCTCTGGATGAGCAGGGTGATTGCAGCGTAAAATGAGAGAGGGGGCCGGTGAAAACCGACCCCCCTTTCTTTATTGACTGATTACTTCATTCCTATTGTCTCTTTTTATAGACCAGATAACCTATCAGCAAAAGGACAAGCAATGCCACGAGGGCGATCTTGACCATATTGGTCTCCAGAAACGTTTTTTGCGGTGGTGGGGGAGGAGCCGGTTTGGCAAGGGCCAAATTAGGCCGTTGTGGCTGTGACGAAGTAACGGCGCCGCCCGGGGAGGGCTTTTTCGTCGAGGTAGCGGTCCCCTGCACCATTGATTTTGCAGTCGACGCGGCTGGAATTACAGTTGGTGCGGCAGGTTTTGCAGTTGGCGCGGCTGGTTTCGCAGTCGGCGCGGCTGGTTTCGCAGTCGGTGCGGCTGGTTTCGCAGTTGGCGCGGCTGGTTTCGCGGTCGGCGCGGCTGGTTTCGCAGTAGACGCGGCTGGTTTCGGCTCTGGAACCTCGCCAGCTTCCTGTGCAGCTGCGGTCACTGCGC
>JBGPID010000210.1:0-5595 GCA_041484725.1 Geobacteraceae bacterium
ATCGTCATGGCATGACCTCTGGCAAATAATATTCACCGTGTAACGATAACAAATAATAACATGAGTTCGTTTTTTTACGAAAGCAAAAATAGCAAAAGGCGCGGAGTCATTACTCCGCGCCTTTTGATGCATCCGTGTCTTATCGTTTCCGCTGCTAGGCGCCCAGCGCCGCCTTCAGGTCCGCCTCCACCGTGGTGATTGGACCGATGTTGAAGTTCTCCACCAGGAAGTTGAGAACGTTAGGGGTGATGTAGGCCGGCAGTGACGGGCCGAGCTTGATGTTTTTGATCCCCAGGGAGAGGAGGGAGAGGAGGATCACGTGGGCCTTCTGCTCGTACCAGGAGAGGATGAAGGAGAGCGGCAGGTCGTTCACCCCGCAGTTGAAGGCGCCGGCCAGGGCCAGGGCGATCTGCACCGCCGAGTAGGCGTCGTTGCACTGCCCTATGTCCAGGAGCCTCGGGATACCGCCTATATCGCCGAAATCCAGTTTATTGAAGCGGTACTTGCCGCAGGCCAGCGTCAGGATCACGGTGTCCTTCGGGGTCTTTTCGGCGAACTCGGTGTAGTAGTTGCGCCCTGATTTGGCGCCGTCGCAGCCGCCGATGAGGAAGAAGTGCTTGATGGCGCCGGACTTCACCGCAGCAATCACCTTGTCCGCGACGCCCAACACCGCATTGTGGCCGAAGCCGGTCAGGATCTCCTTGCCCGGCGCATCGGGGAGATCGGGGCATTCGAGGGCCTTGTTGATCACCTCGCTGAAGTCCCAGCCGTTGATATGCTTGACACCGGGCCACCCCACCTGTCCCCAGGAGAAGAGGCGGTCCTTGTATGATTCAGCCGGGTGCTGGATGCAGTTGGTGTTGAAGATGATGGCGCCGGGGAATCCGGGGAACTCCTTGTACTGGTCCTGCCAGGCGCCTCCGAAGTTGGCGTAGAGGTGGGGGTACTTCTTGAGCCCCGGATAGCCGTGGGCAGGGAGCATCTCGCCGTGGGTGTATACGTCGATTCCTTTCCCTTCCGTCTGCTTGAGGAGTTCCTCGATCATCCTCAGGTCATGGCCGGAGACGAGTATCCCCTTGTTTTGCCTAGTGCCGAGGCGGACCTTGGTGGGGACCGGATGACCGAAGCGCTTCACGTGCCCCTCGTTCAGCATCCCCATCACCTTGATGTTCAGCTTGCCGATCTCCATGGCGAGGCCGACATAGTCCATGAGACCCTTAGAGATGTCGGTGGTGGCGGCCAGGGCCTTGTGGTAGAAGGCGAAGAGTTCCTCGTCCGTTTGTCCGAGGATGAGGGCGTGCTCCGCATAGGCGGCCATCCCTTTGAGCCCGTAAACGACTATCTCGATGGCGGAGAGGATATCCGGATCGGTGTGCTGCCCCTTGACCCCTTGCTCCCGCCCCTGCTGGACGAGCCCCTCCAGATTGCCGGCGATCACCCAGGCGGCCGGACCGGAGGTTATCTGCGGGGCATGAGCGCCGGTTTTCTCGCGAAAGGCGGTCTCATAGATCGCCTTCGCTTTCTCCTTGAAGTCGTAACATTTGCGGAGCTTGGCGGCAATCTGCACCGGGTCGAAATCGACGTTGGTAACGGTGGTGAAGAGCCCCTCGAACATGAAGATGTCGATAACTTCGTCTTTCGCGCCGTAATTCCTTGCCATGTCGGCATAAATGGCGATTCCCTTCAGTCCGTACAGCATCAGGTCCTGCAGCGCCGCGACCTCCGGGTTCTTGCCGCATACCCCCATGATATCGCAACCGACACCCTTGGCGGTCTGCTCACACTGATGACAAAACATGGATGACATAAATCTACCTCCTCTTTGAATTGGGAATTTATCCCTTGGTTTCAGAAATTCTTTTCTTAACTATAACCGGCTTCGGCCGGCTTACAACCCTGGCCTGCATGAAAGTTACCCCAAATGGGGCCCGTTATCCTTGACTTGGGTCAAGTTTTAGCAGAATAAGAAAATAAATGCCGCTGGTCTCTGGTCCGCGCTCCGCACTCCGTAGTTGTAGCTTTGCCGGAAATGTATTATTCTAGAAAAAACTGTTTCGCGCAAAGCACGCCAAGAGCGCGCTTGTGCGCCATAGCGCTACAGCGCGCAGGCGCAAAGGATACCAACCATTTAACGGACTTTAGTCTTACTGCCAATTGGTTCGGGCCTGCGCGCCAGCGGGCGCTTCTGCCCGCAGGCGAGTGTCGATTTCCATAAGTCTTTGAATTTCTTGCCACCTCCGCCAAAGCAGACTTGGCTGCGGCGGCCGGGTGCGTCCTTTGCGTCTTTGCGCGAGTAAATGCCGTTTTAGAATTAAATTATCTATTAACATCATGAGTCGATCGGGGAGGAAAACAGTGAAAACCATTTTGCTGAAATGGCTGGTCAACACCATGGCGTTGTTCGTGGTGGTCAATGTCGTAGCCGGGATCAGTGTGGAAAGATGGCAGACAATGCTGGTCGGGGCGCTGGTGCTGGGGTTATTGAACGCCTTCTTCCGGCCGTTACTCCTCATCCTCACCCTGCCTGTTAACCTTCTTACACTGGGGCTTTTCACCCTGGTCATCAACGGCCTGATCTTCTATATGGCCGCCTGGCTGGTGAAGGGGTTCCATGTGACCGGCTTCTGGAGTTCTTTCGTGGCGGCGCTGGTATTCAGCATCGTCAGTTATATTCTGAACCTGCTGATCCATTCAGACCCTTAAACCCTCGGGAAAGGTGCGAATCCGTGCGATTAATTCGCTTATCAGCCATATGCGCATTTCTTCTTGCTGTTCGGATGGCGCATGGCGCCGGCCTGGAGACACCCAGGCTGAGCGACGCTCTGGCGACGCAAAAATATTTCGATCCGGACCGGCTCCTCTCAACCGGCGGTCTGAAATACGAAGCCGGTCCTTCCTTCACCCTCGAACCACAGGTCGGCGTCGGCTACGAGAAGCTGGAGATGGAAATCGGCCGCGGTTTCGGAGAGGTTTACCAAAAGGTCCATGCCCAGGCAGGGGGCAGATTGGACCTTCCCGGGATGCTCTATCTCTCCGCAGCGGCAAAACTGCCGGTCTATACCTATGAAACAACCGAACGCCGCATCGGCGGAGATATCCCCTTTCAATCCCCCACTGCCCGCTATGATTATGATCTGTTCCGCAGCCCCTTGAGAAACCTCTCATGGACCGGTGAAGTGGGGATCCGCCTTGGCTTGATGACAAATCTCAACATATTCTATGACCAGACCCAGTTCGGCAGTTTCCAGGGGGGGAGCCGTTTTGATCGGATGGAGGAAAAATTCGGCACGCGGATCATCTTCCGCTTCTGGTGATGCCTTTTACAATATGTGCGCGCGCTTATGAAATATGACAGGGACAAATGGAATGACCGCTATGCCGGGGCCGGCTATTACCTGGGGCCGGACCCTTCGCGGTTTCTGACGGGAAATATGGCCCTGATTAAAGACCTCGCACCGGGAAAAAAGGCGTTGGACATCGCCTGCGGGGAGGGGCGGAACAGCATCTTCCTGGCGCGCCACGGCTTCGCGGTGACCGGCCTGGACATCTCGGAAGAGGGGCTCTCCAAGGCGGGAAAATGGGCAAACGCCGAGGGGCTTGCCGTTACATTTTTTTGCGTGGACATGAAGACCCATGTATTCTCCGAAACCTATGACCTGATCATCAATTTCAATTTTCTCCTGCGCGACCTGATCCCGAAGATGTTCGAGGCCCTCAACCCCGGCGGCCTGATCGTATTCGATACCATCCTCGAAACCCCCACCCTGGAAGGAAACCACAACAGGTCATTCCTGTTGCAGCCGGGGGAACTGCGGAAGATTTTTGCCCGCTTTCCCGGTCAAATCCTAGCCGATGAAGAGCTTCCCTTTGGGCCCATGCCAACCGCGCGGCTGATTTTTCGAAAGAAATGAAACTCATCTCAATCCCGACAAAAAAACCTAACATCCCTACACAATTAATTCTTGAATTGACATCTTTTCATGTGGTGGTATAATTTTTTCTCATGATTCTTATATTAACAAAGGAGGATCAACATGACTCGTAAATCAATCCTTTACAGCGTGCGCATCGGAGTGATCACGGTTATTTTCGCGGCTGGTTATCTTTGCGGTTCAATGACCCAGCACAATGCGAATGCGGGGCTCGATGATTTAGGGGGAGGCTTGATGAAAAAAGCTGCGGACAGCGGAGGACCTCTCGGCTCTGCGGCTCAGCTCGGAACAACAATTACCGACATGGAGAAACATATCAGCGGCCTGCAAAAGAACCTCGACACGATCAAGAAGGTTAAAAGCATGCTGGGTGGTTAAACAGAGAATTCCACTCAACTTCGAATTGATTAAACTTTTTTACTTCGACAGGACAAAGTGGGAGGGCATTTCAACCCTCCGCCTGCATGAGAAGTATGATTCCCCGGCTTGTCCCCCTATGTGAAGAAACATTTGTTTCGACGTGAAAGGAGAGACCATGCTGAAAGAATTCAGGGAATTCATAATGCGCGGCAATGTCATGGACATGGCCGTAGGTATCATCATCGGTGCGGCTTTCGGGAAGATAGTCACATCCTTCGTCAGTGACATCCTGATGCCTCCGATCGGCCGGCTGTTCGGAAATATGGATTTCAGCAACCTGTTCATCAATCTTTCCGGCCAGGAATACGCTACCCTGGCCGAGGCGAAGAAGGCCGGGGCCGCGACAATCAACTATGGCCTGTTTCTGAATACGCTGATCGACTTCCTCATCATCGCGTTTGTCATCTTTCTACTGATCCGCCAGATTAATCGTATGAAGCGTGAACCTTTACCTGCCTTGCCGACGGATAAGGAATGCGCCTTTTGCTTCTCCAATATTCCGCTCAAGGCGGTCCGCTGCCCGCACTGCACATCGGAGCTTGGCAAGTCATGATCGCCCAAGCCAGGTTTTTTTTCGTTCGTGATCACCTTCAATTTTCATTTAAGCCTAAAAATCGACGACAAAGAGGTGATACTGAGCATCCGCCCAGTTAAAAAAAAGTAATTGATATTTTCTTGAATAGGAGTAGATTTTGAAAACTTAATGTACTTGATAAAATTAACCGTTTTATTTTGATGGATATTAACCGGTTTCCCACCGTCGTCTGCAGTTTTTCGGTTTTTCGCAGCTCACTTTTGCTTGTTGGATTAAGAAAGGAGGAAACTAATGAAAAGTAATTTTTGTCTCACAGGTCTGATGGTTATGATTCTTTTCCTGAGCACTTCCTGCACAACGTATCACTTCGGAGTGGCGAACAGGGCAGCAACGGTTCCGGATGACTTTGGCCAGACCGAGGTTGCCATTGCCCAGGCGGAACATTCCCAGGGGGCCCAGTACTGCCCGGAGAAGATCGCCAAGGCCAAAGAGCTGGCGAGGGAAGGCGCCGAAGTTTACTGGACATGCCACAACACAGAGTCCAGCAGGCTCTTGGCGGAAGCCAGAAGGCTGGCCAAAGAGGCCGAAGCATGCGGGCCGCAAGTTGTCGAGGCACCCCCCGTTGTTGCCGCAGCACCCAAACCAGCATGCGATCTGTCCGTATCTCCCGCTTCCATTATGCAGGGGGAGTCAGCCATGTTGAACTGG
>JBGPID010000211.1:0-5594 GCA_041484725.1 Geobacteraceae bacterium
ATATCTGCCGTTTTTAGGTTTAAGTTTTTATCCTGGTTTCCCCCGCGTTCTCCGCGTCTCCGCGTGAAATTTTTTTGGGTTCCGGCTCGTTCGGGTTAGGCAACGTGAAATAGAACGTGGCCCCCCGGTCCGGCTCGGCCTCGGCCCAGACCCGGCCCCCATGACGGGTGATAATGCGCCGCACGGTGGCCAGACCGATGCCGGTCCCCTCGAATTCTTCCTGGGAGTGCAGGCGCTGAAAGACGCCGAAGAGCTTGCCGGCATACTGCATGTCGAAGCCCACCCCGTTGTCCGCGACAGCGAAGATGATCTCACCTTCCCCCTCTCGGGCGCTGACCTCGATCCGCGCGGCCTCTCTTTGCCGGGTGTATTTGACGGCATTCCCCAGCAGGTTGGCCCAGACCTGGCGGAGCAGGGGGTAATCACCCTTAACGGACGGCAGCTCCCCGATGACCCATTCGATGGCTCGCCCAGCGCAACTCTCCATCAAAAGTGTCATCGCCTCCTGAAGCGCCTGGTTCATGTCCAGGCTTTCCCGGCGCATCTCCGCCCGCCCGGTCCGGGAGAACTGCAGCAGGTCGTCGATCAGAACCCCCATCTGGCGGGCGGATGCGGCAATGGTATCCACATAGTGCACCCCTTTGTCGGTCAGGCCATCGCGGCAACGCGAGACCAGCAGATCCACATACCCGTCGATATGCCGCAAGGGCGCCCGCAGATCGTGTGATACGGAGTAGCAAAACGCCTCCAGCTCCTGGTTGGCTGCTTCCAGCTGTGCGGTGCGGTCGCGAACGCGCTGGTCCAACTCTTCATTGAGCTTGGCCAGCTGCTCCTCCGCCCGCTTGCGCGTCGAACGATACTCGCGTATGGCTTTCCGCATGTCTTCAAAACTGTCCACCAATATCCCGACCTCGTCATCCCCCGCCTTTACGAGGGGGACATCGAAGTCGCCGGCGGCAAGCCGCTGTGAGGCCCGGGCAAGCAAATTAACAGGCCTTATTACGAGCCTATCCACAACAAAACCTGCCATTGCTGTAAATATAATGATAGTGACCAGCATCACGGACATCAGTTCCCAATGCCGTTTCCTTATGTCCGACAGCCTCGGAGCGAAGTCAACGGTGAGAATAAGGTTCCCGAGCTCTGTTTCAACGTAATTAATCCGCCGCTCAACGATATGAATGTCCTTTCCACGGCGGCTGTCCGCTGCAGCCGGAGGAGAGGTTTCAAGAGGATACAGCGGTCTGCCGTCGGCAGCCACAAGCCGTATGTTTACCCAGTCCCTGTTTTTTTTCATAAGGCTGTCTAAGTTTTCATAAATCGTGTCGAGTTGATGTCCGAGCAAGAGGGGTACCAGTCCTTCGGCAACGCTGTCCAGATGGCGCTCTATGGAGCGCAGGTAGCCGGCTTCTATATTGGCTAACGACCGCGGCATCCAGTATCCATAAAGATACACTAGGAGAATGGAAGCCAAGGAGACCAGCGGCAGCAGTATCTTCAAGCGTAAACTCATGCTTTTTTAATCCTCGCTCCGGGCATCCCAATAGGATTCAAGTCCCCATCCGAACAGTTCTTTGTAGTCGTCCAGAGAGGTGGCGATGATCTGTTTTATCGGTACTTTTGACAATAGTTCCCTTCCTTCAGGGGTGTTCCCCATCTCCAGCAGGGCATGACGTACCTTTTCCCTGTGCTCTTTCGGCACCCGGCGATGCACGGCTATGGGGTGCGACGGCATGGAACGTGTCGTATAGATGACCCTCAGGGAGTCCCGCACCGCCTGATCCTGTTCCTGCAATGTTTTTTCAACGCCCCCACCGGCCGCAGCCAGACCCTTGACGACATGCAGATACACCGAGCTGTGTGTTTTAACGTAAAGAGGATTCACGGTGATATGGTATATCCTCGCGAGGTCGGCGCGCATAAGCAGTGAAGCTCCAAGGGCATTAGGGGAGGGGAAGGCAACCGTCTTACCGTTTAGATCCGCGACTTTTCCGATCCGGCTATCTTTACGCACTACGAGGATACCCCGTAAGGGAACCTTATCGCGGACAAGGGGCAGATATTCTCCGGTGGAACCCGCTTTCAATACATGATAAGGATTCATATATACGAAATCGAAACCGCCTCTCATGAACTCCTTTTCAAAATCCTGTATTTTTAGCGTGCTGACCAGCGTGAAATCGAGGCCGGTCCTCCTTTGCAATTCGTCAATGATGGGTTTCCATATGGAATACAATTTGCGCTGCTCGAATTGGGGCACGACACCGAACGTATACCTCTCGGCTGCGACGGAGTCATGATCGGCGACGAAACAAGGCGAGTAACACAACAACACCGTGAGAACAAAACTTGCCGTGACTGCACACAGCTTATAGCGCCTTGCAATAGGCCCGGTCTCACCCTTGTTATGCTGTCTCTTTCGTCTCATTGTCTCGTCTCCTTCTTTTCCAACTCCCGGATCCTCTCCTTCAGTTCCATCATCCTGAGCTCCCTGCCGATAAAGAGCCGGATTGTCCGCTCCAGTTCCGCGTTAACCTCACCGGTATTCTCAGGGAAAATCGGCTCCCTTTGCCGCATTCGCTCGATACGAGGATGTCGCCCTTCAGGATCTCCGTCGCGATCTTTCGGGTCAGAAAGAGCCCGAGCCCGGTGCCGGGGACGATTGCCCGCTTGGGTGTGACGATGCGGTGAAAGGGCTGGAATATTCTCGACCGGTCCTCTTCGCCGATGCCGATGCCGGTGTCGGTAACGGCGATCTCCACCATCTCCTCTGCCGGCGTCTCTCCGGGGGAAGAGACGAGCCGGGCAGCCACGGTCACGCTCCCCCTGTCCGTGAACTTCACCGCGTTGTTCAGGATGTTCAGCACGCACTGCAGAAGCCGCCGCCGGTCGGTGCGCATCCGCTGACGGAGCAATTCGCTCCGCAGTTCCAGCCCCTTTTCCCGGATGGCAGCCGCAACCTGGTTCTCCGCTTCGATAAGCAGATCATGCAGGTCGAACTCCTCGATGACCGGTTTGATCTTGCCGGACTCGAGCTGGGTGACGTCCAGGACATCGTTTATCATGTTGAGGAGGTGTGTGCCGGAGCAGAGAATGCTCGCGATGTTTTGCTTCTGCTCGGCATTGACCGGACCGAGCCATTCGTCATGGAGGATCGTGGAGAAACCGATGATGGAGTTCAAGGGGGTGCGCAGCTCATGGCTCATGGAGGCGAGAAACGCGGACTTGAGGCGATCGACCTCTTTCAACCTTGCGTTGGCCAGTTCCAGCTCTTCGGTCCTCTGCCGCAGGAGGGCGGTGCGCTCGTAAACGCGCTGCTCCAACTCTTGATTGAGCCTGGCCAGTTCCTCCTCGGCCTGTTTACGCTCGGTAATGTCTGTTACAATTCCTTCAATAGCAATTGGGTTTCGGGCATCATCACGCACTAAAATGTTGCGTTGATTCAGCCAGCGAACTTCACCTGATTTATGAATGATTTGATACTCATACGTGGGAGGCATCTCACCTTTAATAAGATTTGCCCATTGTTCTTCAAAATATTCATGCCAGTCGGGGTGTATTGCCTGCTTGAAAAGCGATGGATTTTTATAATATTCTTCCGGAGAATACCCGAAAAACGAAAGAACCGCCGGACTTACATATTCATATTTCCCATCAGGTAATGACATTCTGTAAATCACATCCCGAGCGTTTTCAGCTAACCGGCGGAAACGTTCTTCGCTTTGATGCAATGCTTCTTCCGCCTGCTTGCGCTCGGTGATGTCGCGAAAACTCCATACACGCCCACTGACCTGATTGCCGACGCGCTGGGGACGAGAGTACCTCTCAAAGACACGGCCGTCCCTGAAGTAAAGAACATCAAGACTCTCTTCCTCCGGCAGATCGTACAGTTCTCTCACCTTTGCGATAAACTCGTCGGGATTTTTCAATTGATCCAGGACATAGGCCAGAGCCCTTTCATCGTCCTGCGCAGCGATCACATTCATGGGGATATGCCACAAGTCAAGGAACCTTTCATTGAAGTCGACGATCCTGCCGGCTCTGTCAACCACGAGTATGCCGTCAGCCGTTGATTCAAGTGTGGCCTTTAGCAGCGAGATGGATTGGGTGTATGCCTCCTCCGCCCGCTTGCGCTCATGGAAAAGCGGCGCTATCAGCGAGATGCCGATGGCCATTGCGGCCGACAGAGCAAGCCCGATGACTTCGTTCACCACGTCCGGCGGATGAGAGATATCTCCCGTAATTAATCGGTAAAGCGGCACGATACGCCGCACCGCCATGAGCACCAGTGCCGCGGCGATCATGCACCATGCCGCCCGCTTGCCGGTAATGCCGACCAGACGGATTGCCATGATCGCGGCCGCTGCCTGGACGATGATCGAAAGCACCAGGATAGAGATAATCGGAAAATATGAACTCGTCACGTTGGGAAATCCTCCTATGTTTACGAGCCTGTCTCCAGCTCCCTGATCCTCTCCTTCAGCTCCGCCATCCTGAGTTCCCTCCCCACAAATGCCTTGTTCATCTGTTCCAGCTCATAATTTCTCCGTTCAAGTTCTTTTGTGCGTTCCCTGACCCTCTGCTCAAGTTCTTCATTGAGTCGGATAAGCGCCTCCTCCGCCAGGCGGAGCGCTTTGCGCTCCCTGACCTCATCGAGCGCCCGCTCTATCGCCATGGGAAGCTTGACAAGCCGGTCCTTCAGTACATAGTCCGTGGCGCCCTGTTTGAGGAGTTCCACGGCCTTTTCTTCGCCGACGGCGCCGGTAACTGCGATGAAAGGTACGCCGGGACAGAGGGATTTCGTCAGCAAAAGCGCCGCCGGCGCGTCGAAACCGGGAAGCAGGTAGTCGGCAAGGATGAGATCGTATCCGCCGCGCTGAAGATATGAGGTGAACTCCTGTTCGTTGGAGGCCCATTCCATCTGCATGGAAAAACCGGCGTCGATCAGCCGTTCCCGGATGATCTCCGCGTCCCGCGGTGAATCTTCGAGATGCAGAATCCGCAGGGGTTTCTCTGTGTCTGTTTCAGTGTTCATGGGGAGATTCTCCTTGCGGCAGTTCGTTCAGCATGGCCCAGAAAACCCCGACCTGCTTCACCGCCTCGACAAAATCCGAAAATTTCACCGGCTTGACCACATAGGCGTTGATCCCCAGTTCATAACTCCGGATCAGATCCTGCTCCTCCCGCGAGGAGGTCAGCATCACCACAGGGATCAGTTTCAATGCAGGGTCGGAGCGGATAGCCCGCAGCACATCGATGCCGTCCATGCGCGGCATTTTGATGTCGAGAATCACCACCGCCGGATTGCCGGGTTTGCGCGTCTTGTATTCCCCTTCGCAACGCAGATACTCCATCGCCTCCACGCCGTCCCTGACGAGAGTGACCCGGTTGGCCAGGTTGTTATCGGCCAGGGCCTCAAGGGTCAGTTCGGCATCCCTGGGGTTGTCTTCCGCAAGCAGGATCGGTTTAAGTTCAGACATGGCTTTCCTCCTGTAGTTTCTTACGACTTGAATCGTCACAATATGTGAGCAAAATCTACAGCAAAACCTGCCTCACGCGGAGTCACAGAGACCGCGGAGAAAATCAAAAACAAA
>JBGPID010000212.1:0-5578 GCA_041484725.1 Geobacteraceae bacterium
CCGAACTCAACCATCATCGAAGTCGCCATCCCCCTCCACTTGGAGACCACTTTCCACTACCTGGTCCCTGCCCGCCTCGCCCCGCTCGTCCAGATCGGGAAACGGGTGCTGGCGCCGTTTGGCCGGCGCAAGCTGACCGGCTATATCATAGGGCGGCCCAAATCGGTCGAGGGAGAGCTCAGGGAGATCATCGACATCCTCGACCCGGAGCCGCTCTTTACCGCGAAGGAGCTCGATTTCCTGCGCTGGACGGCGAGCTACTACCTCCATCCCCTCGGCGGGGTCCTGAAGGGGGCACTCCCCGCGGGGATCAACATCGAAAGCCGTCGGCGATCTGCGCCGGCAGCGGACGGAACGGAGGTAATAGAAGAGGTGCTGACCGGCGGGAGGGATGTAAAAACCGCCTTATTCTACCGGTTGGCCGTAGCCTCGGAAGGGACACTCCCCCTGAAGGGGAAACGGGCGCTCATCGTCGAGTTCCTGCGAGGTGCCGGAGAAGCCCCGTCATCTGTGCTGCGCCGGGAATGCAGGGCTGACGGCACCCTGCTGAAAGAGCTGGAGGAGAAAGGATATATCTCCGCTGAAGCGCGGGAGATATACCGCGACCCGTTCCGGGAAGAGGTGTTCGAGCGTGACCGGCCCCTTTGCCTGAACAGCGCCCAGGGAGAGGCGCTCTCCCGGATAACCTCCGCAGCCGATGCAGAGGGGTTCGCCCCTTTCCTTCTCCATGGCGTGACCGGGAGCGGCAAGACCGAGGTTTACCTGCAGGCGATCGCCCACGTCCTCGGCCGGGGGAAGACCGCGCTGGTGCTGGTCCCCGAGATCGCCCTCACCCCGCAGCTGGTGAAACGCTTCAAGCGCCGCTTTACCTGCGGCATCGCCGTCCTCCACAGCGCCCTCTCCGACGGGGAACGTTTCGACGAATGGCGGCGCATAAGAAGAGCCGAAGCGGAGATCGTCATCGGCGCCCGTTCCGCCATTTTCGCCCCGCTGGAGCGAATCGGCATGATCGTGGTGGACGAGGAGCACGACGCCTCCTACAAACAGTCCGAAGGACTCCGCTACAACGCGCGGGACCTGGCGCTGGTGCGGGGGAAGATGGAGCGGGCCTGCGTCCTGCTCGGCTCCGCCACCCCGCTGGTGACGAGCTATCACGCGGCGCAAAACGGCAAGCTCGGTTATCTGCACCTTCCCCACCGGGTCCGCGACCTCCCCATGCCGACCGTAGAACTTCTCGACGGGCGCGGCCGGAAAGGAGAGACATTTCTTCCGGAGATGAACGCCGCTCTGGAAAGCAATCTCGGTCAGGACGGACAGACCCTCCTCTTCATCAATCGCCGCGGCTTTGCCACCTTTCTCGTCTGCGCCGAGTGCGGCCATGTGCTTCACTGCCCCAACTGTTCCGTCACCCTAACCTATCATCGCCGCAAAGAACGCCACTTCTGCCATTACTGCGACTATTCCATTCCCGCCCCCTCGATCTGCCCCTCCTGCCAGAGCCCGGCCATCACCCTGCTGGGGAGGGGGACACAGCGGGTGGAAGAGGAGGTGAAGGCGCTCTTCCCCCTGGCCAGGGTAAGCCGCATGGACCGGGACACGACAAGGGGGAGGGGCGGACATACCCGGATTCTCAAGGGGGTGGAGGAGGGGAGCATCGACATCCTAATCGGCACCCAGATGATCGCCAAGGGGCACGATTTCCCCGGCGTGACGCTGGTGGGAGTGGTCTCCGCCGATGCCACCCTCAACCTCCCCGACTTCCGCAGTGCCGAGCGGACCTTCCAGCTCATAACCCAGGTGATGGGGCGGGCGGGGCGGGGGGATGCGCCGGGGCGGGTCGTGGTCCAGAGCCTCGCCCCGGACCACTACGCGATCACCCGTGCCGCGTCCCACGATTTTGCCGGCTTCTATGCCGAGGAGCTGGAGTATCGGCGTGAAGCGGGCTATCCTCCCTTTGCGCACCTTGCCGCGCTCATCTTCTCGGGCAATAGCGAGGCAGCAGTGGAGAAAGGGGCGGAAGCGGCCGCCGCTCTCCTGCGGACGGTCAGGCAGGAACTGCGGAGCCGGGTCGAAATCCTGGGACCGGCAGCGCCGCCGCTGGCAAAGATCCGCGGCCGCTACCGGTGGCAGATCCTCCTGAAATCCACGGGCCGCACCGACCTTCACCGACTGCTGGCGGCGTTCAAGGGAAGTGTCAAACTCCCGGCAACGGTGCGGCTCGCCATCGACGTCGATCCTGTGGATATGCTGTAACGAAAAATAAGGTTTACCCCGCTCCTTTTTGACCCGGCGACTTGCACACAAAAAAATATCGTATACAATTATCCAAGCCGATTGCGGCCATCGAACAAACAGGAGGAAACCATGGCGAATAAACCGCACGTTGACCAGGATATCTGCATAAGTTGCGAACTCTGCGTCACCACCGCCCCCGGGGTGTTCCGCATGAACGACGACAATCTGGCGGAAGTCTACGACCCCACAGGCGCTCCCGAAGAGCTGATCCAGGAAGCGATCGACACCTGTCCGGTGAATTGCATTAGTTGGGAATAACCACCGTGCTGCTTCGGAGTTCAGCGTGCTGCGTGATTCAGGCAGCATTTAATTAACGAGGTAAAAGATGCCAACATCGGCGGGTAAACCGGCGCCAGCCTTCGAGCTTAAGGGGAGCGACGGAAAGGTGCACAGGCTGGATGATTACGCGGGAAAGACCGTTGTCCTCTATTTTTATCCCAGGGACAACACCCCGGGTTGCACGAAGGAGGCGTGCGGCTTCCGCGATCTGAAACCGCTTCTCGACAACCTGGACGTTACCCTCTTCGGTATCAGCAAGGACAGCCTCGACTCCCATGATAAATTCATCCGGGCGTTCGGCCTCCCCTTCACCCTCCTCTCCGATCCGGACGCAACAGTGATGCGGGCTTACGGCGCATACGGAGAAAAGACGCAGTACGGCAAGACTGCCATGGGGACCATCCGTTCGACGGTCGTCATCGACCCGGACGGGAAGATCGTGAAGCATTGGCCGAAGGTGGCCAAGGCGGAGGCGCATCCCAGGGATGTCCTGGATTTCCTGCAAAAAAAATAGGAACGAGGAGAATCCCCAGCTGGCGCCAGGTTCAATATCAGGGGGATCCCGGCCATCATTCTCTGCCAGGGGGGAAGGGAAACCGACAGGATGAGCGGAGCTATGGAGAGGCATGCGCTCCTTGCCCGGTGGGAAAGACATACTTCTCATAACTGAAGAATAACAAGTAGTTATGATGCCGTGTCGGTCAGCATAAGATGTTAATTTTTTCGTTGTTTTTAATTAATTTGACATCGAGTAAAGTTACCATTATAAAGTAAAACGCTATTTTAAAATGAAGGGGCCGCATGCAAGGCGCAGTTGTACAGACATTCTCCATGAATCAGGCATTTGCCACTGAGTATCTCCCTTTTGTCATTCACACAGTGGCGGCCATCCTCCTCATCGGCTTCATCCATATCGCTGCCTGGTGGCTCGGCACAAAAACCCATTCGCCAAACAAGGGGATGGCTTACGAATCGGGAATAATTCCCAGCGGCTCGGCGCGCTTGACTTATCCGGTGCCATTTTACCTGGTGGCCATTTTTTTCATCGTTTTCGACGTGGAAGCGGTCTTCATCTTCGCCTGGGCCGTGGCATGGGATGAACTGGGTCTCCCCGGCCTCATCCATATCACCTTCTTCATCGTCATACTCCTCCTGGGTCTTGTCTGGCTCCTGATCAAGGGGGGGCTGGATTGGGGACCGTCAAAACAAAAGCAGAACAAGGAGTACGGAGTGCGGAGTGCGGAATGAAACCGTTTCAATGCCGAATGTCGTATTGCGTTTTTTTGAAGGCAGATTATGACGGAAAATGAAATCCCGCAAAATATCCTCCTCAGCCGTCTCGACGATCTCATCAACTGGGGAAGGTCCAACTCCCTCTGGCCCTTGTTCTTCGGGACTTCTTGCTGTTTCGTGGAGATGATGACCGCGTTTACCACCCGTTATGACATCTCCCGCTTCGGCTCGGAGGTGTTGCGCGGAACGCCACGGGAAGCGGACCTGATGGTGGTGGCCGGCACCGTTTTCAAGAAGATAGCCCCCTCTCTCCTTCGTCTCTACGAGCAGATGGCCGAGCCGCGCTGGGTTATATCCATGGGAAGCTGCGCCAATTCTGGTGGAATGTACGATGTCTACAGCGTTGTGCAGGGGGCAAACCAGATCGTTCCGGTGGACCTTTACATCCCCGGCTGCCCGCCCCGCCCAGAGGCGTTCATCCAGGGACTCATGATGCTCCAGGAGAAGATCCGGAAAGAGGAGCGTCCGGCCCGACCGGTTTTCCACCTGGCGGGCGGAACCCAGGGGACAATTACCCCGGTCCTGGTGGACGGCGTGACGAAATCGAGCGACACCCGCGGCCCCGGCATGGAAAGTATCTCCATTCGCGGCGCTTCGGTGCAGCATCCGCGCTTCTGGATGCCCCGCGCCGACGAGATGTGGCGCCCCGGCGCCCCGAAACACCCCTTTCCCGATTTTGGACTCGCCGGCGAGCTGGAGGGGGTCTTCGGCGATCGGGTCAAGGAGGACCCGGGCGCAACCGACATGCTCACCTACCGGGTCCCTGCCGAACTGGCTCCGGACGTGCTTCGCCACCTCAAGTCCCGCTCCGCCAATCCGTTCAAGCGACTCGAGGACATCGCCGCAGTGGACGAGTCATGCCGCCGCGAGCGGGAGAAATACAAGGACTTCACCCTCAATTATCACCTCCTCTGCTTCGACACCCCGGGCTACATCCGGATCAAAACCGAACTGACCGGGGAATACCCGGAGGTTCCTACCGTTACCGGAGTCTGGCCCTCCGCCTCATGGTACGAGCGCGAGGTGTACGACATGTACGGCATCCGTTTCGCCGGACATCCGAACCTGCGCCGCATCCTCATGCCCCATGACTGGGAGGGGCACCCGCTGCGCAAGGATCATCCGTTCCGCGCCACCGAGATGCCCCCTTACACCACCGAGGATGCCCGGATCCATCAGCCGCTTCCGGCCGGCGATTTTTTCGAGCGGATCGACGCGGAGCACCTGGTCCTGAATGTCGGCCCGCAGCATCCCGGCACCCATGGCCTTTTGCGGGTGATCATCAAGCTCGACGGCGAAGAGATCGTCGATGTGGACAGCGATATCGGTTATCACCACCGCGGGGCCGAGAAGATCGGGGAGCGCCAGAACTGGCACCAGTTTATCCCCTACACCGACCGGGTCGAGTACATGTCACGGGTCCAGAACAACCTGGCGTACCTGAACAGCGTGGAAAGACTCTGCGGCATCCAGGTCCCGGAGCGGGCAGTCTACATCCGCGTCATGCTCTCGGAACTCTTTCGCATCCTCAACCATCTGGTCTTTATCGGCACCTTCGCCGCCGACCTGGGGGCGATGACCCCGGTATTCTATACATTCTACGACCGCGAGAAGATATTCGACATCATCGAGATGATCACCGGCGGCAGGATGCACCCCTCCTGGTTCCGCATCGGCGGCGTGGCCGATGACCTCCCGGAAGGATGGGAGG
>JBGPID010000213.1:0-5554 GCA_041484725.1 Geobacteraceae bacterium
CTACGGGAAGATCATTCACCCATCTCCCCGCGGGAGTTACGGCAATGCATACCCCGTACGGCCACACCGAGCTTCCCACGAGATCATCCGCGGACATCGGCATTGCCAGGTGAAACCCCTGGACCTCATCGCAGTTGCGTGTCTCCAGGAAACGCAGCTGATCGATGTTTTCGACCCCTTCGGCGACAACCCGAAGATTCAGGCTGTGGGCCATGGAAATGATCGCCTCGACAATTGCCGCATCATCACTGCTCTTATTGACATCGGCGACAAACGAACGGTCGATCTTGATCCGGTCGATAGGGAAATGTTTCAGATAGCTGAGGGATGAGTAGCCGGTGCCGAAATCGTCGATGCTTAAATGGACTCCCATTTCCTTGAGAGACTTGAGGATATCTGTGTTTCTGTCGGCATGCTCCATGACGACACTTTCCGTGAATTCAAGATCAAGGGCTCCCGGTTCAATACCGGTTTCCCGGATTGTCTTCCCGACCATCTCCAGAAAATCGGGCTGTCTGAACTGTAAGCCGGAAATATTGACCCCCATCCGCAAATCCCGATAACCGGCAAGCGCCCACTCCCTGGCCTGGATACAGGCAGAGCGCATCGCCCATTCACCCAGGCCGATGATCTGGCCGGAATTTTCCGCCAGCGGGATGAATTCCGTCGGCATCAGGGCCCCCAACTCCGCACTCTGCCAGCGCAACAGCGCCTCCACGCCAAGCATCCTGGCAGATTTCAAATCCCATTGTGGCTGATAATGGAGAAAGAACTCCCCTTTTTCCATCCCTTGCCGCAGACAGTTTTCAAGGGCAACACGACGCATTATCCGCTCATTCATCTCGGCGGAAAAAAACCGGTAATTGGCCTTGCCTTCGGTTTTGGCATGGTACATTGCCGTATCGGCGCGCTTGAAAAGGGTTTCCACATCCAGGCCGTCATCGGGGTAAAGGGCAATGCCGATAGTGGCGCTACTGTATACCTTCCGGCACTCCAGTGTGAATGGCCGGCAAAAGAGGTCAAGGAGCCGCTGAGCAGCAACGGCAGCGCTTTCCTGGCCGTTTAACGCGGCCAGGATTACAACGAACTCGTCTCCGCCGAGTCTGGCCAGCGTATCGGATTCACGCATGCAGGCAGAGAGCCGCCCGGCCACTTCTCCGAGTAACCTGTCGCCGAAGTCATGTCCATGAATGTCATTGACATCCTTGAAGTTGTCCAGGTCGAGGAAGAGGATACCGATCTGGCGCTCCTCACGGCGGGCCAGAGCCAGTGCACGTTGCAGTCTCTCAAGGAACGCCGCGCGGTTGGGGAGACCCGTCAGGCTGTCGCAGTATGCAAGATGCTGGATTCTTTGCTCGGTCTTTTTGCGTCCGGTGATGTCTTCGCAGAGCGTGACCATGCCTAAATATCTCTCTTCAGCGTTTCTGACGGCAATTGAAGAGAGTTGCACCGGAAACTCCGCGCCATTTTTCCGGATATTCAAATCTTCGCGTCGCCAGACCCCGATGTTGTTGATTTTTTCCGGCAGGTGCGGTTTATCGAGGTTCAGGTCGGTAAACTGCCGGGCATCCCTGTCGATAAGTTCCTCGGGCGAATAGCCGTGCATCTCCGCCTCGGCCGGATTCGCGTAGATAATCGTGTTAGTTACGTCGCTTATCGTTATCCCGATCGGCAGACTGTCAACCGCTTCCTTGAGCAGAACAAGACGCTCTTCGACCTTCTTCATCTCGGTTATATCCTGCAGGGTCCCCACTAATCGCGGAACTTTCCCCGGAGCCGGTTCGGACGCCTGCCCCTGCATCGAAACAGTACGCAGCGCTGCATCAGCCGTCATGATGCGGCATTCAAAACCGCACCTGGATCCGTTTTCGCTGGCATTGACCATGGCGGCCGCCGCTATCTCCCTGTCCGGGGGATATATGGCTGAAAGGAAGCCTTGAAAGTTGGCAACGGAGGTGGACTTTTCCATGCCCAATATCCTGAATGTCTCTTCCGACCCCCATAACGTGCCGGATACAGGGTCCCATTCCCAATTGCCCAGATGGGCGATCTGCTGGGCATTTGCCAGTCTTGCTTCGTTTTCCGCGAGCTGTTTCATGTTCCGGCTGGCCCGCAGCATGTAGCGCAGCCGGTGACCCAGGAGACCGGGATTGACCGGTTTGGTAATGAAGTCGGTCGCTCCGGCCTCGAAGGCCCGGTTTATTGACGCTGCATCGCCCAGCCCCGTTACCATCAGGATCGGCGTGTATCTGCAAGCCTGGATAGTGCGGATTTCCTGGCAGGTCTCGAATCCATCCTTGCCCGGCATTATAAGATCGAGGAGGATCAGATCAGGTTGCATTTGCATGCAGCTCTCGATTGCAGATACGCCATCCGCGGCCACGGCGGTCATGAAACCGGCCTTCTCCAGGAGATCCTGAAAAGTCACCCGCATAAACCGTTCATCATCGACGATCAGGATCAATATTTTATTATTGGAACTCGCTGGATCGGGCATGGAGCTTGAACTCCTAGAAATCCTAAATGAGAGGCCGGGATGTTAAGGCAAAGGGGAGAAAAGGATTCGTGAATGATAATGAATTTAAAGTTTATACTATAGAATTATATCTCTGTCAAATCGCCGCCAGGAATTAAGATTGTTTCAATCACGTTACCATCCCCTTTTCAGTTGAGCAATCGCCAGCTTTGTGGTAAGTTATGATGTTGATTGCCGTAATAATTACCGGAAAATCAGGAGATTGATTGATGTTGGGTGCACTTATCAAGAAGATTGTCGGAAGCAAAAACGAGCGGGAACTGAAGCGGCTCTGGCCGCTGGTGACCCGGATAAACGCCCTTGAGCCGGAGATGGCCGGGCTCTCCGACGATCAGTTGCGCAATAAAACTTTTGCATTCAAGGAGCGGCTGGGACGCGGCGAGACCCTCGACGCCATCCTTCCCGAAGCATTTGCCGTCTGCCGCGAGGCGGGGAAAAGAACACTGGGGATGCGCCATTTCGACGTGCAGCTGATCGGCGGGATGGTGCTCCACCAGGGGAAGATCGCCGAGATGAAGACCGGCGAGGGGAAGACCCTGGTGGCGACCCTTGCGGCGTATCTGAACGCCCTGAACGGCCGCGGCGTCCATGTCGTCACGGTCAACGACTACCTGGCCAGGCGCGACTCCGAGTGGATGGGGCAGATCTACAGGTTTCTCGGCCTCACCGTCGGGGTGATCGTTCACGGCCTCGACGACGACGAGCGGAGGGAAAATTACAACGCCGACATCACCTACGGCACCAACAACGAGTTCGGGTTCGACTATCTGCGCGACAACATGAAGTTCGCCCTCGAAGACTACGTACAGCGCGATTTCCACTACTCCATCGTCGACGAGGTGGACTCCATCCTCATCGACGAGGCGAGGACGCCGCTCATCATCTCCGGTCCCACCGAGGATTCGACCGATAAGTACTACATCATCGACCGGATCATCCCTTCCCTCAAGAAGGGGGAGGTGAAGGATGTTGAAGCGAACACCCTCTCCGGCAAGCGAAAGGAATACACCGGTGATTTCACAATCGACGAGAAGGCCAAGTCGGCGACCCTGACCGAAGAAGGGATTCTCAGGGTGGAGAAGCTCTTGAAGATCGACAACCTCTACGATCCGAGCAACATGGAGACCCTCCACCATGTGCAGCAGGCGCTGCGCGCCCATGCCCTGTTCAAGCGGGATGTGGATTACGTGGTCAAAGAGGGGGAGGTGCTCATCGTCGACGAGTTCACCGGCCGCCTCATGCCGGGCCGCCGCTGGTCCGACGGCCTGCACCAGGCGATCGAGGCCAAGGAGGGGGTGGAGATCGAGAACGAGAACCAGACCCTGGCGACGATCACCTTCCAGAACTATTTCCGCATGTACGAGAAGCTTTCCGGCATGACCGGCACCGCCGACACCGAGGCGGAGGAGTTTCACAAGATCTACAAGCTCGCCGTGATGGTGATACCCACCAACCGGGTGCTGCTCCGTCCCGACTTCCCAGATGTCATCTACAAGACGGAAAAGGAGAAGTTCAACGCGGTCATCGAGGAGATCAAAGAACTGCACGCCAAGGGACAGCCGGTGCTGGTCGGCACCATCTCCATCGAGAAGTCGGAGGTCCTTTCGGAACTCCTCAAGAAGCAGGGGGTTCCCCACTTCGTCCTGAACGCCAAGCAGCACGAGCGGGAGGCGGAGATCGTCGCCCAGGCGGGGCGCAAGGGAACTGTGACCATCGCCACCAACATGGCCGGCCGCGGCACCGACATCATCCTAGGCGGCAATCCCGAAGGGCAGGCGAAACAGTGGCAAAAGGTGAACCCGGAGGCATCCGAGGAGGAATACCAGCAGGTCCTGGAAAAATTGAAGGAGCACTGGGCCGCTGAGCATGACGAGGTGGTGAGCCTCGGCGGGCTTCATATCCTCGGTACCGAGCGCCACGAGAGCCGCCGCATCGACAATCAGCTGCGCGGCCGTTCCGGCCGCCAGGGGGACCCCGGCTCGTCACGCTTCTACCTCTCCCTCCAGGACGACCTGCTGCGCATCTTCGGCTCGGACCGGGTGGCGCGGATCATGGACATGCTGAAGATCGAGGAAGGGGAAGCGATCACCCACGGCATGATCACCAAGTCGATCGAAAATGCCCAGAAGAAGGTGGAGGCCCACAACTTCGACATCCGCAAGCATCTCATCGAGTATGACGATGTCATGAACAAACAGCGCGACGTGATCTACACCCAGCGCCGGGAGATCCTGGCGGGAGAGGGTCTCCGGGGGAGCTTCCTGGAAATGATGGACGAGACCGTGGAAGACCTTGTCGCGGCCTACGCCATCGACAAGGTCCCCTCCCGGGAGTGGGACTGGCACGGAATCGGCGAGACGGTCTACCTCTCCTTCGGCTTCCATCTTGACATCCCTCCCGAAACCATGGATCGACTCAACCCGGTAAACTTCAGGGAGATCCTCCAGGAAAAGGTGCGCGAGGTTTTCACCGCCAAGGTAGCGGAGTTCGGCGACGAAATGATGGACCACCTGGTCAAGGTGATCATGCTCCAGGCGATCGATACCCAGTGGAAGGATCACCTCCTCTCCATCGACCACCTGAAGGAAGGGATCGGCCTGCGCGGTTACGGCCAGAAGGACCCGAAGCAGGAGTACAAGAAAGAGGCCTTTGAGCTGTTCATGGCTTTGATCACCCGCATCCGTTCGGAGGTGGTGGAAAAGATCTTCTGGGTCCAGATCGCCCATGAGAATGAAATCGAACGGATCGAGGAAACCCAGAAGAAGCAGCGCCTGGTCTTCAATCTGGGTGATGAACAGGCCCCGGTGCAGCCGGTCAAAAGCAGGAAGGTCGGCCGGAACCAGCCCTGCACGTGCGGCAGCGGAAAGAAATACAAACAATGTTGCGGCAAATGAGCATTATATGGAAATAAAAGGCTTTAAGTTCTCCGCAGTCGAGGCTGCCATCAAGAAGTCCGGCCGGCTCGACCTGAGGCTGATTTATTCCGAGACGCCAGCTGTGGTGGCAGCGCTCTTTACC
>JBGPID010000214.1:0-5519 GCA_041484725.1 Geobacteraceae bacterium
CACACGCCAGAGCTTTTGCACCGGGTCCCACTTTGCGCCGACCCCCTTCAGACGATCGCGCAGTGCTTTCATTGTGAAGGGAACCTGTACCAGGACGCTGTCCGTCTCCCGTATCCGTGGTGCTCCCTTCCCAGGTTTCTCGTCAACGATAATCTCAGCAGTCTTGATTCGCATGTCCCTGATGACGTCGTACCGGTAGCGAACGCAGAGTAGGGTGTCCCCGAACCTCTCGACCAGACGCAGCGTTCCGTTTTCACCGGGCTTCAGCTGCTTGTGCGCCTTCATGTGCTTCAGCATTCTCATCCTCCGGAGATTAGGCCAATAGGGGGGTCACCTTCCCCCTCTCTTCGCAGTAGTTATTCATTCTGTTCTCATCATTCCTTCAGGCAACTCGTTATTGAGCAGACGACAATTGCCATCTACATATAAATGCAAGTATATAGATGACCATGCTTTTCCAGCGGACCGCCTGCATCAGCGCCGTACCTCGCAAGCCATTTCCAATCCAAATAAAAAGCCGCATCAATCAGTACCCTGCTGACTAAAGCGGCCTCTTATTCATTCCCCATCAAACCAGTGGTGAAGCATGCTGCACCCCCCGGAAAGGAATTAAATCCATTTCAATGAACGTGTCTTTATTACTCCATAAACGTGCGATATGTCAATTGCTATCTCGTAATACCGCAGATGCGCAGGTTGAACCCGAGCTATTACAGCTTGATTTGTTCCATTTGGTGAAAATCCCGTCAAGCCTCAAGGCATCCCCGCGACCGCCTTCTCCGCCAGGGCGATGAACCCTTGCGGCAGGATACCGGTGAGGATGATCGAGACGATGAAGAAGATGCCGACGAGCCTTGTTTCGAAGGTAAGGGTAACGGCCTCGCCCGGCTCGTCCACCTGGCTGTAGGCGGCCCTTACCATCTTCAGGTAAAAGAAGAGGGAGATGGCGGCGTTGATGACCGCCACGATGACCAGTGTATGGAACCCCTTCTGGAAGGCCGCGGTAAAGATGAGAAACTTGCCGGTGAAGCCGATGGTGGGGGGGATGCCGGTGAGGCCGAAGGCGCCGGCGGCAAGGGTGGCGGCGAGGAGCGGCGAGCGGCGGTAGAGACCCCGCAGGTGGTCGAAGGTGAGGTTTTCGCCGTTCGGCGCCAGGTGATAGATCACGTAGAAGCAGGCGAGATTCATCAGCAGGTAGCCGAGCATGTAGTAGATGCTGGCGGCGAGACCGAGGCTGTTCATGCTCAGGATGCCGATCATGACGTAGCCGGCATGGGCGATGCTGGAATAGGCGAGGAGCCTCTTCAGGTCGCTCTGGACCAGGGCGGCCAGGTTGCCGACGGTCATGGAGAGGATGGCGAGAAGCGCCAGCACCCATGTCAGCTTTTCCACCTCCACTCCGGCTAGGCTCACCAGGCGGATAAGCACCGCCACAGCGGCAATCTTGGGGAGGGTGGCGATGTAGGCGGCCGTTTCATTGGCCGATCCTTCGTAGATGTCGGGGGTGAGGAAGTGCATCGGGAAGAGGGCCAGCTTGTAAAAAAAGCCACAGAGCATCATTACCATGCCGATCACGGCCAGCGGTTCGCTCCTGACCAGCGCGGGGAGCCTTATCGCCAGATCGCCCAGGTAGGTGGAGTTGGCGAGGCCGAAGAGGTAGCTCATGCCGAAGAGCATGATGCCGATGGTAGAGACACCGAACAGGAAATACTTGATGGCGGCCTCCATCTGGGTGCGATGCGTCAGCAGGCTGCGCAGCGGGATCAGCACGCAGATTGAGAATGAGGCGATCTCCAGGCTCATGACGATGGTCAAAAGTTCATGGGCGCTGGTGAGGAGCACCAGCCCCAGGGCGCCGACGGTCAGGAAGAGATAGTACTCGGCGAGAAGTTTCCGTTCCAGCCCCCTTGATCCAGGCGCAATGCAGAGGACCAGGAAGAGTCCGAGGGTGATGATCACCTTGAATATCTGGGAGAGGAGGTCCACCCGGTAGGTGGCGAAGAAGAGCATCCCTCCCTGGCCGAAGGCGAACAGGGCCGCCCCGAGGGAGAGGAGCGACAGGGTCACGGTGATCGCCTGGAGAGTCCCCTCCCTCATTCTTCCGAGGGTGCAGAAGAAGAGGAGCAGGGCGGCCAGCGACAAAACAATTTCGGGTAGCAAAAGGGTTATCTGCATCAATGCTCTCGTTGTAACTACTTTGAAATCGGTTCATTCTCCTGGTTCACGCGGAGACGCGGAGACGCGGAGAAATCGAGATTGTTGACGATACGATGGAGCCCTTCTTTAAGGGTTGCCGCACCAAAATTGATTAGAAGACCTACGGGGAGATTCATCAGGCGAAGATAAGTCAGTAGCTGTTTGCTATGAACTGGCGCCACTTTCTCTACTGATTTCAGCTCAACCAGCACTTGCCCCTCTACCAGAAGATCGACTCGAAACCCATCGTCAAAACTGATACCGTCATACTCGAAACAAATCGGTTTTTGCCGCTCGACTGACAATCCACGCCTCATCAGGACCTTTGAAAGAATTGCTTCATAGACACTCTCCAGCAATCCAGGCCCGATATCCTGGTGTAGTTTTATTGAGGCATCGACTATTTCACCGGTGATATCATCCAAAGTCATCATGGTTTCTCCGCGCTCTCCGCGACTCCGCGTGAGACCTGTTTACACCCTGCCCCCACTTTCACAAATACGGTGTATTTTCCTGACTCCTTCTTTCCCCTCTCCACCTGCTGGAGCAGGTGCGTGACGCTCTTGTCCATAATGGTCAAAAGCGGTTTGGGATAGAAGCCGATCCAGAAGACTAAGACGGCGAGGAAGCCGAGGGTGACTGTCTCGCGCGCTCCCATGTCCCACAGGCCGCGCCCCTCCCCTTCCTTTCGCTCGTGATGGCCGTGGCCGTCCGTCCTGTCCCAGACCATCCGCTGCAAAAGGCGGAGCATGTAGGCGGCGGCCAGGGTCACCCCGAGGATGGAGAGCGCCCCCACCAGGGGGTTCCCGCTGAAGGCTGCGACCAGCACCAGGAATTCGCTGACGAAGTTGTTGGTCCCGGGAAAGCCGAACGAGGAGAGGGAGAAGATCCCGAGGAACGTGACGTAGATCGGCATCATCATCCCCAGGGCCGCATTGTCGGCGATCTCCCGGCTGTGGGTCCGCTCGTAGATGATCCCGACGCAGATGAAGAGGGCGCCGGTGGTGATCCCGTGGTTGATCATCTGCAGGATCGCCCCCTCGATCCCCCGCTCGTTAAGGAGGAAGGTGCCGAGGGTGACGAACCCCATGTGGCCGACGCTGGAGTAGGCGATCAGTTTCTTGATGTCCGACTGCCCCAGCGCCAGGTAACCGCCGACGACGATGGAGACCAGCGAAATCGCGATCATGTACGGCACGCAGGCGATGGTCGCCGCCGGGACAATGGGGAGACAGAAGCGGAGGAAACCGTAACCACCCATCTTCAGGAGGATGCTGGCGAGGATCACGCTTCCTGCGGTCGGCGCCTCCACGTGGGCGGCCGGGAGCCAGGTATGAAGCGGGTAGACCGGCACCTTGACGGCAAACGACAGGGTAAAGGCGAGGAATATCCACAACTGGTAGGTGAACGGGTAGCCGTGGTCCATGAGCGCCGGGATGAAGAATGTGCCGGTGCTGATGTAGAGGGCGATGATCGCCACCAGGAGGAAGATGCTCCCGGTAAAGGTGTAGAGGAAGAACTTGATGGAGGCGTAGTCCCGGCGCGGGCCCCCCCAGACGGCGATGAGCAGGTACATGGGGACCAGCATCCCCTCCCAGAATATGTAGAAGAGGACCGTGTTGAGGCTTATGAAGACCCCGATCATCGCCGCTTCCATGAGGAGGAGGACGAAGACGAACTCCTTGAGCCGGTAGCGGATCTGCTGCCAGGAGCAGAGGATGCAGAGCGGCATGATGAAGGTGGTGAGGAGTACCAGGAGGACGCTTATCCCGTCCACCCCCACCACGTAATCGAGGTTCAAGGCCGGGAACCAGCCGTACAGCTCGGCGAACTGGTATCGCGCCGTATCCGTGGCGAAGCCGGTGTAGAGCGGTATGGAAATGGCCATGGTGGCGAGGGTGACGATCAGCCCCCAGAGCTTGAGACCCCTGTCACCCCTGATCAGGAGGGTGACGAAGGCGCCTGCGGCCGGGATGACCATGAGGAGCGAGAGGAGCGGATAACCGATCGTGTTTAGAATGAGATAGTTATTCATGAATCCTGGTAATAACAGTTTTTGATTGTAAATACTCAGGTCAGTCAGAGCATAAACTCCACTGCCTTCTTCATAACTCCCCCCAACCCCCTCTTATCTTAAGAGGGGGAGTCTTCTCCTCCCCTTAGTTTAAGGGGAGGCCGGGAGGGGTTATCGTGAATCAAAACAGCAGCACCACCACCGCCAGGATTATGAAGAGCGCCGCCACGGCGCCGCCGATGTAGTGCTGGAGCCTGCCGGTTATGTGCAGCCTGACCCTGTCCCCGCCCTCCACTACCCCGCGGGCCGAACCGTCGATCACCCCGTCGATCCCCTCCCGGTCGAACCATGACGAGCCCCTGGCCGCTGCCATGGTGATGCGGAGCCCCACCGTCCGGTAGAGGTTGCTGACCAGCTCGTTCAGGGCATTCACCGGGCCCTGGGCAAAACGGATGAAGAGCGGCGCCCCCTTGCGGTAGAACCAGTCCGTATCCAGGTTTATGGTCGAAAGCGGCATCTGGACACGCGGCTCCGGTTCCGCCGGGAGGCGCAACAGGTCGAGGGGAACCTTGTGCCTGTGCGGGGAGAGCTTCTTCACCATCAGGTAGACGCCGAGGCCGGTGAAGGCGAAGATCTGCATGGTCTCGGAGAGGTGATGGCCGGTATACGGCTGGTAAGCGACCGGAAACGGCAGCATCCGGTAGAGCCAGTCAGGATAGATCCCGATGAAGAAGCAGAGGAACGCGGCGATGGCCATGCCGAGCTGCATGTTCCACGGCGGGTCCTTGGCCTCGAAACTGGATGGCCTGCCGCCGTACCAGATGAAGTAGGGGAGCTTAATCCCCACGGAGAGGAAGGTCCCGACGGCTGCGGCGAGGAGCATAAGCATGATTGCCACATGGTGCTCCGCAGCGGCTGCGACGATCATCGACTTGCTGACGAACCCGCTCGTCAGCGGGAAGCCGGAGATGGAGATGCCGCCGATCACCGTGAATATCAAGGCCATCGGCATGTACCTGTAGAGCCCCCCCAGTTCGGAAAGTTTCGATTTGCCGGTCATCTCCAGGACCGAACCGACCCCCATGAAGAGGAGTGCCTTGTAGATGATGTGGGCGTAGGCGTGGGCGCAGGCGCCGTTTATCGCCATGGCGGTGCCGATGCCGACGGCGCATACCATGTAGCCGACCTGGCTGACGATGTGGTAGGCGAGGATCCGCCGCGCATCGTTCTCGATGGTCGCGTAACCGACACCGTAGACGGCCATGATCGCCCCCGCCACCATGAGCACCTCGAAGCCGGGGAAGGCGCG
>JBGPID010000215.1:0-5500 GCA_041484725.1 Geobacteraceae bacterium
CCAATCCTTCTTCCGCAAGACGAAAGCCGCGCGAGATTTCCCCGGTAAGAATATCTACCCTTCGGTCGCGACGCCCCCGTTCAGCCGGGAAACCCCGCTCGGAAACGGCAAGCGGCAGCTCATAGTGGCCGAGAAGTTCATGGAGGCGCTCTGCCTGGCTTTTCTGGTGGCATGCCAGGATCACCCGCCGCTCCTCTTCAAGCCATGAGGAGAGTTGATCGACCAATGGGCGCAGCACCCCTTCGCTGTCCGGGGAGATGGCTAGTTTGAGATCGCCGTTGTCCCTGGTGGTGAAGCGGAAATACCCTCCCGCACATTCCTGTCCGGCAAGCTCAAGATAGGGGATGTCAATCCGCCGACCGCAACCATACATTTGGGCGGCTTCTTCCATGGAGAGGAACAGGTCGCCGCTCTCGCAGAAAATGAGGTCCTTCTCTCTTCCCCTATCTTCGGCGGCAACCAGTTCCCCTGCAAACTTTTCTCCGGCGGCGGCTATCCCCTCCGGATCAACCGTAACCGTAACCGAATCACTCCCCATGTAAGCAAATATGGTTTCGAGCCCGGGATGGAATAGGGGCTGGAGGTATTCGATGCCGGGAGGATATATGGCGGCGTTGAGCTGCTCGGCAAGTTCCCGGCGGCGGGTGGCGGGGATCTCCAGGAGATCGCAGCGGGCCTTGAGAAGGGGGATGAAACCATGCAGGACCTCTTCCGACAGGATCACCTCCCGCGAGGGGAGGATGATCAGTTCATCCTGCGGTCTCAGGGAGCGCTGGGTGACCGGATCGAAGGAACGGATGGTGTCTACGAAATCTCCGAAAAAATCGATCCTGACCGGGGTCGGCAGGTCGGGGGGGAAGATATCGAGGATCCCGCCACGTACGGAAAAAGTGCCCCGGTCCTCGACCAGCGGCACATTGGCGTAGCCGAGCCTTACCAGCTTTGCCAGAAGAGTCTCACGCTCCACCTCTTCTCCCGCCACCAGGTATTGGGAAACGTCGCCCAGTACCTGGCGCGGCAGCACCTTCTGGATCACGGCGGACAAAGGGGCCACCACCGCCCTGACCTTTCCCGCCATCAGCCGGAAGAGCGCATACAGGCGCCTGCCGGTAATATCGGGATGGGGGGAGGCCTGCTCGAAGGGGGCCGTTTCCCACGCGGGGAAATAGAGGACTTCCGTGGCCTCGCCAGCGTAAAACCGGAGTTCCCGCCAGAGCTCCTCAGCCGTTTCCGGGTCCTTTGTTATAACTAGAAAGGGATGCTTTGTTTCCGGGAGGAGCCGGGAGAGAAGATAAGCCGGGGACGAACCGGTAAGACCCGCCAGGGTAATGCGGGAACCGGCCGGGGAGAGGAGTGGGGCGATTTCCTTTATGCTGTTTTTGAAGTTGGTTGTCATTGTTCCTGAAAATAGATGGGGATATTAAAAAGCATAGCAAAAAACCGTCATTTTAGCCAGGCAATAGATGCTGCGAGAGGCCTATCGGCTCACGGATTGGCATTTCAATCAATTCTTCCTGTTATCGGGCCGATTTGGCAGTATAATTAGAAACGATAAGTGTATTTCGGAAGATGAGGAATACCGGGCAATGCCCCGACAGGGAGATGTCCGGTATACATGGTTGATTTTCTGTTGATTTTCTTGACAGGGCAGGGAGGTTGGGGGTAATTTATGGGCAGGTGGTCTGTTACGAGCGCTATTCGCCATGAAGAACGGATGGATAGAGTCATGATCAGCTGTTTATATATGACGGCCTCAAGCGGCCTCACCTGATCCCTACGGTGTCAAAGGAGGAGAATATGCAATGCCATTACTGCAAGGAGGAAGTCAACGACGGCGCTCTCAAATGCAAGCACTGTGGCTCTGATCTGGCACTGCTGCACGGCTCACCGTCATCACAAACCGCGGATATCGGCGCGATGCTCAAAACCGCCTTTTCCATCTGGAAGGAGAACCTGGCTGACCTGGTTGTCCTGACCCTGGTATTCCTGCTTTTGTGCTGGATCCCCATTGCCAACATCGGCTTCATCGCCGGTTATACCCGGTCGCTGCTTAAAGTGGCGCGCGGCCAGGGGAAGGCCAGGGTGGGAGACCTTTTCAATGCCTGGGACTGTTTTGCCAACCTCTTTGTCTTCGTCCTCATCAACCTGATCATCGTGATCGTCCTGCACTTCATACCGATCCTGGGAACCCTGGCCTCCATTGCGTTGGGATTCGTGCTCGTACCGGGCGGGTTTCTCATCATCGACAAGGGACGAAGCGCCGTCGATGCCTACAGCTGGTGCATGGAGACCATCCAGGCGGATTTCGTAAACTGGCTCCTGGTGTATCTGGTCGGCAACGTAATCATCGCTGCCGGATTAGTGGCGATTTTTATCGGCATCATCCTTACCTTGCCACTGGGTGAGCTGATCATCATCCAGCAGTACGAACGGGTCAAGCCTGGCTGACCATGCCTTGCAGATGAGCTGGCCCTGCAGAGAGTCGCCGGCCATTCAGGTCCATCAACCGTTTGGATTTATTGGCCTTTTTCTGCAATTGCAGAAAAGAATTTACAAATCGTTTTGCACGGTATCCTCTTCCTGCGTATTGGGATTCACCAGTTGCGCATTACGATCGGCGAATTTCCGCGCCAGGTCATTGTCGATGACGTAAATGCAGACTTCTTTCGCGCCGTATTTGGTATAGCGGAATTTGCCGCAGAGGTTGCCGACGAGGAAGGTGACATCGCTCCTGATCCGCTTGTCATAGGTCTTGAACGCCTCCCGGTCAAAATCCTTGATGGCGCGGCGGAAGTTCTCGTTCTCCAGGAAAGGATCGAGAGCCTTTTCCTTCAGGTTGTGGATATACCGCTCGTGGAGTTCGCCAAAGAGCCGCGTCTCTGTGATCTCTTTCCCTTCGGCCATGATCTCCTGGCTCAAGGTGATGGCCGTGTACTCTTTCTGCGTCGCCCGGCGGAACTCCAGCCGTTTCTCACGATCCGCCCCTCCCCCCAGCAGCCGGTACTCAATCGCTTCGAAAAACTGCTCGCCGATTTCCAGCTTCTCCCCGGTAAACCTGTTGGTGACGACGGTCCCCGGCTCGAAGCTGACCGCGAAGATATAGTCCTTTATCTCCCGCGCGATCTGTTCCTCGTTATAGTAGTAGAGCGACGCCTTCACCTCTTGAAGAACCGTGTAGTCGTACATGCGCAAAAGCGAATCGAGGAACCCGGCCGGGACCGACCCGGCGATTTCCGGATAGACCTGGGTACAGAAGGCATTGAGGTCGGCCATGTTGATCAGCTTGTCCTTCCTGGCATAGGTGGAATAAAATTCATTGAAGATCTTGATGGAGTCGCGGCCGGAAAAACCCCAGTCCCCTTCGGTTTCCGACTCGGCAATGATCTTGCGGCGCATCTTCGCGGTCAGTTTTTTCCGGTCCTCTTCGCTGAGCCAGGGGGGAATGAAACCGGTGTAGATTTCCATCTTTAGAAGCTGGAGGTTCTCGTCGCAATAGAGACTGTACCTGGCAGAATCGCCGATCCATTCCTGCATCGCCTCGGATTTAAGGTTGAGACGCGAGGAGATGATGACCCGGGCAAAGTTGTGGAGCACCCGGGGGAGGAACGCCTCTTCCACATGCCTGCCGAATACGTTGCGGTAGATCTCCACTTCGGTGTTGAGGTCAAGGACATAGGATATCTTGATGTATTCGATCCGATCGGAGAAAGACTGGAAGAGCTGGGCGTCCTTTTTGTCTTCCGGGTTCATCACGGCGAGAAACAGGGAATCGACATTCTCTTCCATATCCTCAACCTTGTGCACCCCCTCGCTGACGATGTTGTGAAGCTCGATCAGGCGTTCCACGTTGTGGGACTTGATATCCATCAGGGCGTAGATGCCGTTGTTGGTCTTGGCGTAACCGGAAAAGAGGTATTTCACCGCATTGCTGTCCCGTAAAAGGGCGTTGATCCTCCCCTGAAGCATCTCATTGGTCATGACGAAATGCTCGATCGGCTTGTCGCCGGGGGTAAAGACGCTGACCCCCTCCCCCAGCCGCCGGTTGAAGCAGTACGGCCTGGCGTAGACCATCCTGAAGACCTCGGCCGGGCTTTTGACCCGGGAGAGAAGGGCCTGATAGATGGAACTGCAGATGGTGCAGGAATTATTCTTGAACAGCCACTGATACTGTTTTTTGGTGAAAAGTTTCCCCTTGAAAGGGTTCTTTTCGAGAAGATCTTCGAGAAACTGCCTGCGGTACTGTTTGGGAATGATCAGCAGGGGATTGTCGTGGCTTGGACAGGGAATTTCCACGTACTCACCCGCGAACAGGGAGTTTTTCGCCTCGAGGATCTGGCCCTGGTCCAGCTCGTACTCATCGAGGAGGGTGGTCAGTTTGTCAAGGAAGCTGTTCACCTCATGATTGGCGAATGTCGCCATCTGCTGCCGGGAAAGGCGCCAGATCACTTCATAGCGGGCGTTCTCTTCCAGGTTGGAATACTTTTCGAGTTTCATGAGGAGGTTGTTGAGAAAGGTGCTCTTGCCGCTGCCGTGCGGCCCCGTGAAGATGTAAATCTTGTTCTGTTGCGCCCCGCGCATCAACGCCTCGACCAGATCCACCAGCCGGTTGGCGAAGAGGCGGTCGGCAAAGAAGGGATGGTCAGTCCCCTCGATGAAGAGTTGTCGGCAGTCGTAATAGGCGTAGTGGATAGACTCCGGATCGTCCGGATACTCGTCGGCCCCTTCCTTCAGGTAGCTCTTGATCATGTCGTGGAAGAGATGAAAGATGTTACGGACCACCATTTTGGGTTTGTCGTTGAACACCTTGAGGAATTCGTCGAACGGGATGGGGGCGCGCTGCTCCCACTCGTCCATGCTTCGGTCGATACGCTTAAGGGCCTTGTCGATGTTTTCCATAAGTAAAACCAGGTTCAGGTTGAGGTTCAGGTTCAGGAAGGCGTTTTTCTCAACCTGATCCTGAGCCTGAACCTGTTTCTTTAGAGTTCCATCTTCTCCAGCTCCCTGTTCTCCATCGAGTAAAGCACGCGACGCCAGGAGACCGGTTGTTCCTCCTCCCCCTCCCGTTCCGCTGCCGGAACGGCTACTGCCTCGCTGGTCTCCAGTTGGACATTGCCTCCCCAGAGAAACTCGATCCCGAGCATGGTGTTGGCGATGAACTCCTGGAGAAGCGGTTTCTCTTCGAAGCGATGCATCAGGTAGAGGGTGTGGTCGTCGCTTTTTTCCCGGTCGATGGCGATGGAAGGGGGGTGATAGAGGAGACCAAAGAGCATCTGCCGGTAATCGTCCGCTTTTTTGCTTTTCACGAAGTATTCCCAGACCATCCGTTCTTCATTCAGCCGCTTCCCGACGACAAAAACCCTGTAGCGGTTGACGAATTCCTGGTCTACGAAGGCATCGACGAAGAGGAAGTCGGAGAAATGCTCGCGGACATGAAATAGATATGCAAGGCCCTGGCCGGTGGCCGCGTTGTAATGCTTACGCTCTTCCGCGTCCCCGATTC